>NZ_JAAGPH010000031.1:0-64679 GCF_017104705.1 Burkholderia sp. Se-20373
TTCCCCACAAGACGCTCTTCCGATCTGGCTGCGCCGCGCCCGCCGACAGCGCGGCGGCCGACGCGGCCACTTCGGACGCCGGCACCCATTCCTCGACGATGCCCCCGGATGCCGCTTCGGGCACCGAGGCGGCCGATGCGGCCGACGCCTCGTCGGTATCCGCCTCGGGCGCCCGCTCCACCCGCTGCGTCCTGACCGGTGCGGGCGACTTCTTCGCGTCGGGCGGGAACCACGTGTCGAACAGGTCCGTCGCGCGTTCGCGCAGCGACGCGAACCAGCCCGGCGACGGCTCGGTGTCGAATTTCGCCTTCGTATCGACGAGCCGGGCGCGCTGCGCACGCTGGAAGAAATCGCCGACGATCGGCAGCGCACTGTGCGCGCCCTGCCCCCAGTAGTCGCTGCGCAGCGTCACGCGGCCGTCGTCGAAACCGACCCACGCACCGGCCACGAGGCCGGGCTGCATCAGGATGAACCAGCCATCCGCGTTGTCCTGCGTCGTGCCCGTCTTGCCGGCCACGTCACCGCGGATCCCGAAGCGCGTGCGGATGCTGCCGCCCGTGCCGCGCGTCACGACGTCGCGCATCACGCTGAGCAGCGTCTTGTCGGTTTCGGCGTCGAGCGCGCGCTCGGGCGGCGCCGGCGCGTATTCGGCGAGCACGTCGCCCTGACGGTTCTCGATGCGCGTCACCATCTGCGGCTCGACGTACAGCCCGCCATTCGCGATCGTCGCGTACGACGCGACCATCTCCTTCAGCGTGACCGGGCTCGTGCCGAGCGCCAGCGACGGCACGCGTTCGAGCGGGCTTTCGCGCACGCCCATGTCGCGTGCAAGTCGGGCCACGGCAGCCGGCCCGACTTTCTCCATCACCTGCGCGGTGATCCGGTTGCGCGACAGCGCGACCGCGTCGCGCAGCGTCATCGGCTTGCCGGTGGGCGGCACGTCGTCGTTCGGCCGCCAGATCTCGCCACCCTTCAACGGGATCTCGACCGGCTGGTCGATGAACGTGTCGTCCGGCTTCATCCCGTTCGCGAACGCGACGCCATAGACGAACGGCTTGAACGTCGAGCCCGGCTGGCGCCGCGCCTGCGCGACGTGGTCGAACGGCTCGTTGGTGAAGTCGCGGCTGCCGACCCACGCACGGATCTGCCCGTCGCGCGGATCGATCGCGAGGAAGCCGGCCTGCACGTCGGTCTTTGTCTTGCACAGCGTGCGCATGAAGCCGCGGTCGGCCGCGAGCAGCTTCATCGCGGCCGCGTCGTCCTTGCCGGCGTCCTGCGCGGCCTTGTACTCGGGCGACTCGCGCATGAAGGTGCGGAACACCTCGTTGTCGGTGCCGCAGCCGTCGCGGCCGCTCCACGCGCTGTTCGCGATGCCCTGCAGCTGGTTGCCCTGCAGCGTGAGCGCCTGCGTCGCCATCTGCTGCAGCCGCGCGTCGATCGTCGTGCGCACGATCAGCCCGTCCGAGTAGATGTTGTAGTCGTTGCGGTCGGCCCACGCGATCAGCCATTTGCGCAGCTGCTGCGCGAAGTGCGGCGCCGGCCCCGGCGGCTCCTTCTGGCGCTCGAAGTCGATCCGCAGCGGCCGGCGTTGCAGCTGCGCGAACTGCGCGGGCGACAGCTTGCCGTACTTCACCATCTGGCCGAGCACCGTATTGCGCCGCTGCAGCGCGCGCTCCGGGTTCAGCACCGGGTTGTAGTAGCTGTTGCCCTTCAGCATCCCGACCAGCGTCGCGCTGTCGAGCACGTCGAGCTCGTCGGCCGACTTGTCGAAATAGGTGCGCGCGGCCATCTCGACACCGTACGCGTTGTACAGGAACGGCACCGTGTTCAGGTAGGTTTCGAGAATCTGATCCTTGCTGTAGACCGCCTCGATCTTCAGCGCGGTGATCGCCTCCTTCACCTTGCGCGTGAGCGTCGGCGCACGGCCGATCTCGTCCGGATACAGGTTGCGCGCGAGCTGCTGCGTGATCGTCGAGCCGCCCTGGCGGCTGCCCGAGAACGTGTGGAGCGCGGCCGACGCCGTGCGCTTCCAGTCGAGGCCGTGGTGCTCGTAAAAGCGGTGATCCTCGGTCGCGATCAGTGCGTCGACCATGTGCGGCGAGATCTGCTTGAGCGACACCCACTCGCGGTTCGACGGCTTGAATTCGGCCAGCAGCTTGCCGTCGGCGGACAGCACCTGCGCGGGCTGGTCGACGCGCGCCTTGCGGATGTCGCCGATGCCCGGCGTGAACGGGATGAGCACGACCACGTACACCACGAACAGCGCCGGCACGGCGGCGCCGGCGAGCAGTACGCCGCGGCGCGTCGGGTGACGGAGATGGCGCCACGCGGTGGCGGCGAGAGGCTTGACCCGCGCGACGGCGGCAGCCGCGACGGGTTGGGCGCGCGCGACCCATCTGGCACAGAAGGCACGCACTGACGACACGTTTCGGCGATTCACGCGGGTGGAGCTCGGCTGAAAAGGGTGCATCGTACCAAACTCGCGCGGTCCGCCGGACGGCGATGGCCTGGCGGCGACCTACCCGGGGCGCCTGCACGGGCGGTCCCCACGCAAAAAAGGCGCGCGCCCCGCAACGGGAACGACACGCCAAGCCTGGTACGACAAACGGGTGGCCGCGCCGCGCGCAGCCGATCGGCGCGGCTGCTCAGCGCACGAGAAAACCGTAGGTCAGCGGATCGCGTTCGTCGACGATCCAGTTCGCGAATCCGCAGATATGGGCGCTGCCTTCCACTTCCGGAATCACGGCCGGGATGTCGCCGACCGTCGTTTCGCGCAGCACGCGCCCCTTGAAGACCGTGCCGACGATCGATTCGTTGACGAGTGTATCGCCGGCCGCGAGCAGCCCGCGCTGGTAGAGCTGCGCAACCCGGCCGCCGGTGCCGGAACCCGTCGGCGAACGGTCGACCTCGCGATCCGCGAACACGCAGCAGTTCGCCTGCGTCGAGCCCGGGTGGCGCGGCGCATTCGCGATGATCGTGCCGTAGATGTGGTTGATTTCCGGGATCTCCGGATGCACGACCGGGTACTTCGCGTTCGCGGCGGCCTTCACTTCCGCGCCGAAGCGGATCAGCCGTTCCACCGCCGCTTCGCGCACCGGCAGGTCGAACGGCGCACCGTCGACGTAGAAATAGAACGCGCCGCCGTACGCGATGTCGCCGGTCACTGTGCCGAACGACGGCGTCTCGACCGACACGTCGCGCTGCCAGATGAACGACGGCACGTTGACGAAGCGCACCGGCCCCGCATGCTCGCCGTCCCACTTGACGAACGCCTCGATGAAGCCGCACGGCGCGTCGATGCCGACCCGCGTTTCCGGCACCGTGCGCTGCACCCAGCCGAGCTCGACCGCCGCGGTCGACAGCGCGATCACGCCGTGTCCGCAATGGTCGCTGTAGCCCTCGTTGTGTACGAAGATCACGCCGAAATCCGCGTTCGGCGACACGGGCTCGGTCAGGTAGCCGCCGTACATGTCGGCATGGCCGCGCGGTTCGAACATCAGCGCGCGGCGGATCTCGTCGGCGTTGTCCTTGAGCCACGCGCGGCGCTGGACGATCGTGTCGCCGGGCGCGCGCGGCAGCCCGCTCGTGACGATGCGGAACGCTTCGCCGCCCGTATGGACTTCGACGGTGGAAAGGGATCGGGAAATTTTCATGAGGGAATCGAAAGCGTTGAAACGACGAACGGCGGCCGCGCCGCCGTCCGATGGCAGGCTGGCCGTTACTTCGCGTACGGTTCCGGCAGGCCGTTGCGGATCACGTAGACGGTGGTCGGTGCGCCCTTCAGGTCGCCGTTCGCGTCGAACGAATAGGTGCCCGCGACGCCCGTGTAGTTCGATTTCGCAAGCTGCGCGATCAGCTTCGCCTTGTCGGTGGTCGTGCCGGCCTTGACCATCGCGTCGGCGAGCAGCTTCATCCCGTCGTAGTAGTTCACGCCGTAGACCTGCGTATCGGTGTGATACGTGTCGTGGTACTTCTTCAGGAATTCGCGGCCGGCCGCCGTCTTCTCGAGCGCGACGCCGCCCTGCGCGCAGTAGACGATCGACGCCGCGTCGCCCGCGACCTTGCCCATGTCGGCCGAGCAGATGCCGTCGCCACCGAGCAGCTTCGCGCGCAGGCCGCGCTGCTTCATCTGCTTGGCCATCGGCGCGCCCTGTGCCGCATAGCCGCCGAGGAAGATCACGTCAGGGTTGCCGGCCTTGATCTTGGTGAGAATGCCGAGGAAATCGGTGGCCGACGAACTCGTGAATTCCTGGTCGACGATCTTGATCCCGTTCGCCTTCGCGACGTTCATGAACTGCTCGGCCACGCCCTGCCCGTACGCGGTGCGATCGTCGATCACGGCGGCGGTCTTGGCGTTCAGCGTCTTCGCGGCGAAGGTGGCCATCGTGCCGCCGAGCTGCTCGTCGCTCGCGCCGATCCGGAAGATGTTCTTGAAGCCCTGCTTGGTCAGTGCCGGGTTCGACGCGACCGGCAGCATCGGCACGCCGGCGCTCGAGTATACGCGCGAGGCGGGAATCGCGACGCCCGAGTTGTACGGCCCGAGCACCGCGACGACGCCCTTGTCGACGAGGTTCTGCGCCACCTGCACGCCGGCCTTCGGATCGGCCTGGTCGTCGTCGGAGACCAGTTTGAAGGTGATGGTCTTGCCGGCGACCTTGATGCCGGCCTTGTTGAGTTCGTCGACGGCCAGGCGCGCGCCGTTTTCATTGTCCTTGCCGTTCGCGGCCTGTGGACCGGTCAGCGGCGCCGAATGGCCGATCATGACAACTTCCTGCGCGTGCGCGGAAGTCAGCGCGCCGGCGGCGAGGGCCACCGAGAGCGCGGTAACGAGGTGTCGCATGATGTCTCCTGATTGGTTTTGTGTGAAACCAATGTAGGATACGCGTGGTCACCATGCAAGCAATTTCAAAATAAAAATGTCGATTCTGGTCATTTTTCAGACCAGAACGAGCCCGGCACGGTCACTTCGGCGTGATGTCGCGCCGCACGCGGCGGATGTGCTGCTCGACATAGAATGCCGCCGCATCGGCGTCGCCGGACACGATCGCCTCGTAGATCAGCCGGTGTTCGGACACGTAGAGCCGGATCCGGCCCGCATCGTAGATGCCGTCGTCCTTCAGCCGCTTCCACAGCGGCTGGTCCATCGTCTTCGCGACTTCGTCCGCGATCTTCACGATCAGCGCGTCGCCGGTCATCAGCGCGAGCTGCCGGTGGAACAACCGGTCGCTCTCGTTCCACAGCGCGCGCTGATGCGGATCGTCGACGTCGGTAATGGTTTCCATCTGGGCCAGATAGCGTTCGGCGCCGGGATCGGCTCGGCCGTGCGCAGCCGCGAGGCGCGCGATCGCGGGCTCCAGGATCAGCCGCACGTCGAGCGTCGACGTCGGGCTGAAATCGGCTTCGGACGCCCGGTGCGTGTCGCCGCGCGCCGCGAGCACGTCGAGAGGCGACGCGACGACGTAGGTGCCCGAATTGCGCTTCGTGAACACGAGCCCTTCGTTCTGCAGTGCGCCGAGCGCCTCGCGCACGGCCGGCCGGCCGACCTGGAACAGCCCCGCGAGCTCGCGCTCGGACGGCAGCCGCGATTCGGCGGCATAGCGCCCCGCGCGGATTTCGTCGCGGATCTTCTCGGCCACCTGCTCGTAGATCTGCAGCGGCCTGAAACCGCCTTCGAGTGTGTCGGGACGCGCGGACATCATCGTATGGCTCCTGCCCGGTCGCGGGCGTGAATCTGGAATGGGTTCGCACTATACCGGAGCGCGCCCGCATCGAGGCCATGGCGGCCCTTCTGGATAGATATTAGAACCAAAACCGGCGAGGCGCTTTATTTTCTGGGTTGCGGGTGGGCCAGCAAGTGGTATAGATTCGATCCACACTGCCCTGTGTCACGGTATCCGGCAGCTCTTGGCGGGCGCGGCATGCGCCCGTCGTCCACGCTCACCGACGCATGCGACGTACACGATGACCGCTCTTTCCCCGATTCCCGTTTTCGATGCGGCCGACACGGCTGCGCTGCTCGACTACCCGGCGCTGCTCGCCACGCTCAGGCAGGCCGTCGCCGACTATGCGGCCGGCGAGATCGTCAGCCCCGAACGCCTGGTCGTGCCGCTGCAGGCCGGCGGCGTGATGCTGTCGATGCCGTCGAGCGCACGCGACCTCGCGACCCACAAGCTCGTGAACGTGTGCCCGGGCAACGGCGCGCGCGGGCTGCCGACGATCCTCGGCCAGGTCACCGCCTACGACGCGACCACCGGCGAGATGCGCTTCGCGCTCGACGGCCCGACGGTCACCGGGCGCCGCACGGCGGCCATCACCGCGCTCGGCATCCAGGCGCTGCATGGCGCCGCGCCGCGCGACATCCTGCTGATCGGCACCGGCAAGCAGGCGGCCAATCACGCGGAAGCGCTCGCCGCGATCTTTCCCGAAGCGCGCCTTCACGTGCGCGGCACGCGCGCCGACAGCGCAGCGGCATTCTGCGCCGCGCACCGCGCACAGGCGCCGCATCTCGTGCCGCTCGACGGCGACGCGATTCCCGATGCGATCGACGTGGTCGTCACGCTGACGACGAGCCGCACGCCCGTCTATCGCGAAGCCGCGCGCGAAGGCCGGCTCGTGGTCGGCGTCGGCGCGTTCACCGCGGACGCGGCCGAGATCGACGCGAACACGGTGCGCGCCAGCCGGCTGGTCGTCGACGATCCGGCCGGCGCGCGCCACGAGGCCGGCGACCTGATCGTCGCGCAGGTCGACTGGCAGCACGTCGCGTCGCTCGCCGACGTGCTGGGCGGCGCATTCGACCGCAACGGGCCGCTGCTGTTCAAGAGCGTCGGCTGTGCGGCGTGGGATCTCGCCGCATGCCGCACGGCGCGCGATGCGCTGGCTGCGCGCCAGGCCGGCTGACCCGGCAACGTCCCCTTCAGCCGCGCTCGCGGCATCGCCCCCTCGGGGCCGCGCCGGCGATTTCCCGTGCGCGTTGTAGGAATCGCCCTACAACGCGTCGCAGCGGCCTACATCAACTTCCAATTCGGCCGATTTCATTTTCGGCGGCGCAACACGATACTGCCGGCATGAATGCCAGCCAGTTACCCGCCGCGCTCCGGGTGTTTCTCGTCGATCATGCCGCTGCCGTCCGGCAGCGGATCGCGCTGCTCGTCGGCGCGATCCGCGGTGTCGCCGTCGTCGGCGAGGCGGAAGACGGCCAGGACGCGTGGACCCATATCCGCAGCAGCCAGGCGGACGTGGTGATCGTCGACCTGCGGCTGGCGGACGGCAGCGGCCTCGAGCTGATCGGGACGCTGTCGAAGGCCGCGCCGCGCATCGTCACGATCGTGCTGACGAATCACTCGGCGCCGGCATTCAGAGAGGCATGCGCGTTGGCCGGAGCCGACTACTTCTTCGACAAGACCGTCGAATTCGACGCCGCATGCCAGGTCATCGAATCCCTGGTGCACGCTCGCGTGCACCACCCCTGACGAGCCGGAGTGACTCATGTCCACAGCCACCCCCTGCGCCGCCGACGTATCCATCACGCCCCGGCCGACGATTCCGCTTCGCGCGGTCACGCGCGCCGACGCCGCCAAACATCCCGCCGCGCGCTGCTCGGTGTGCGCGATGCGCTCGATGTGCCTGCCGCCGCACCTGACCGCGGCCGAATACGGCCGCCTCGACTCGATTATCTGCACGACCCGGCAGGTGCGCCAGGGTGAGGCACTGTTCCGCACCGACGATCCGTTCCAGAGCATCTATGCGGTGCGCGCGGGTTCGTTCAAGACGGTGATGATGCATCGCGACGGCCGCGAACACGTGACGGGCTTCCAGATTGCCGGTGAAACGCTCGGGATGGACGGCATCGGCGGCGGCCAGCATTGCTGCGACGCGATCGCGCTCGAGGACAGCGTCGTGTGCATCATC
Organism: Burkholderia sp. Se-20373; assembly: GCF_017104705.1. Taxonomy (NCBI): domain Bacteria; kingdom Pseudomonadati; phylum Pseudomonadota; class Betaproteobacteria; order Burkholderiales; family Burkholderiaceae; genus Burkholderia; species Burkholderia sp. Se-20373. The sequence goes on from NZ_JAAGPH010000031.1 coordinate 7,909, forward strand.
CCGTTCGGTGCTCTCGAAGCGGCGTGCCGCGAGATCAAGCCGATGCAGCACTTCCTCTACCAGATGCTGAGCAGCGAGATCGTCCGCGAATCGAGCCAGATGCTGCTGCTCGGCACGATGTCGGCCGAGCAGCGCGTCGCGCATTTCCTGCTGAACCTGTCGTCGCGCTTCGAGGCGCGCGGCTATTCGGCGACGGAATTCAACCTGCGGATGACGCGCGAGGAAATCGGCTGCTATCTCGGGATGAAGCTCGAAACCGTGAGCCGAATGTTCTCGCGGTTCCATCGCGAAGCGCTGGTCGAAACGCGCGGCAAGCGCGTGCGCATCATCGACTCGCAAGCGCTCGCACGGGTCTGACAACCCGGAACCCAGGCCGCGGCTGACGGCACCGCGCGCGATGCATCATCGCACCGCGCCATCGGCCGCCGCGTTGCGCAGCCCCACCCTTGCACCGGCCGCCGAGCACGCGAGCAGCGCCTGTTCGGCCTGCATGAACGCGCGGCGCAGCGCGTCGTCCAGGTTGCCGCCGACGCACGGCGGCAGCGGCCAGCGCGCCGTGTCGTGCATCACGAGGTCGAGTCGTACGTCGTACACGCGTGCGCCATCGGCGTCGGCGCTCGCTTCAATGGCGAGGTGACAGCCGTCGATCAGCGCGCGAAACCGTTCGAGCCGCACCAGCTGCGCGCCGGCTTCGGCTTCGACCGCGGCGGTCCCCGCGAATCCCAGGCAGGCGATCTGCATGCCTACGCCCATGTCGTGTCTCCTGACGGGGCCGCCCGCTCGTCGACCGCCTTGCATGTGCCGCCCGCACCGAAAGGCGGCGGCACGTGTTGCCCGTGGCACGGCGCGATTTCTGCGATCGCTGCCCGGCCGATAGTCTGCCCGTGCCGTCGCCGGCGCGGGTCCGTTCATACGTTGAAGGTCTGCGACGTCTTCATCTCGATCCACGTCATGCCGGCCCGCAGCCCTTCGATCATCGCCTCGCGTTCGGTCGGATACGCATGGCTGTGCTCGAACGTATGATGAAAACGCGCGGCGCCGGTGCCGTGCTCGACCGACACGCGGCAGCGGAATTCGCCCGATTCGCACGGGCGCGTCTCGACTTCGACGGACCAGTCGCGTTCGTGAATGTTGCCCTGCAGTGTCATGCGCCCTCCTGCGGTATCAGTCTCCGAGCCGGAAGTGCCCGCTGTGCAGCAGCACCGGCCGGCCGCCGATTTCCTCGAGCATGCGTCGTGCCATCGCCTCGATCGCCGACCGGTGCGCGTCGAATGCGGCCAGCAGGTCGCGTTCGAGCAGCGACGGCGCGCCGAAATGATCCTCCAGCGCTTCGGCCGTGACCGCGCACTGTACGCACCGTCCGTCGACCAGTGCCGAAAACGCCACGACCAGGTCGCGTGCGCAATATTCGGGGGGTTCCGGCGGGAAAACAATCTGCATCTGTCGGCCTGTCATCGTCGTGATGGCTCCATGACAAGAGCATAGTGGGGCGCGCGCCCGCACGCTTGACCCACGTCAACCGGTTCGCTGCACCGCACGATAACGACGCGGCAGCGTGCCGGCGCGGCTGCGCGATGCCGCTACGAACGGTTTTCAGCCCGCGTCGGGCTCGATCGCCGCGCCGCGCTCCGCGAGCAGCTCGCGCAGCACGCTGCGGTGGCAATGGCGCTCGTCGTCGCAGTAGCAGCCGATCGAGAACGCGGTGGTCGCCGACAGCGCCGCCAGCAGGTCGAGCACCTTCGGCGCATCGCCATGCGCCATCTCCGCACGGAAGTGACGCCGGAACGCGTTCCATTCGGCATCGGTTGCGGCGGCCTGCGCCTGGGCGACGAGTTCGGGGCTCGGCGACAACGTCGGCAGCCATACATCATAGTAGTTGCGCGACGCGAATTCCGCCTTCGGCACGCCGCGCGGCGGCCGCCGCACCGTGCCGATCCGCAGGCCCTCGCCGGCCGCGCGCGGCGTGCCGAGCTGGATGATCCGGATGCCCATGAGCTTCCTTCCGAGTTGGGTGGGATGCCGTGATCGTACCGCCGTGCGTGCCCCCGCGTCAGCCGGATGGCGCACCCTGCGGCCGCACAACGAAAAACCGGCTGCCCCCTTGCGGAGACAGCCGGTTCGGCCAGCCGTGTTGCGCGCCGGGGCGCGCCGCGCTCAGACGCCGCTCTTCAGCACCTTGCCGATAGCATCCGCGACGATGGCGACGTTCGAGTCGTTCAGGCCCGCGACGCACATCCGGCCCGAACGCAGGACGTACACGCCGTGCACTTCGCGCAGCGCATCGACCTGCGATTCGGTCAGGCCCGTGTACGTGAACATCCCGCGCTGCTTCACGTAGCGCGTGAGTGCCTCGCCGCTGACGTGGTCGCGCAGGCCGTCATGGATCGACTGGCGCATCCGCGCGATGCGGCGGCACATCGCCGCCAGTTCCTCTTCCCACTGCTTGCGCAGCGCGGGAGTGCCGAGCACGGTTGCCACGACCTTCGCGCCGTAGGTTTGCGGGTTGCTGTAGTTCGAGCGCACGGCGCCGGCCAGCTGGCCGAGCACGCGGTCGGCCGCGGCGGCATCCTCGCAGACGACGCTCAGGCCGCCCACGCGCTCGCCGTACAGCGAGAAGTTCTTCGAGAACGAGTTCGCGACCAGCGCCGGCACGCCCCGGCGGGCCAGTTCACGCACCGCGAACGCATCCGCGTCGAGGCCCGCGCCGAAGCCCTGGTACGCCATGTCGACGAACGGCAGCAGCCCGCGCGCCTCGATCACGTCGATCAGCTTCTCCCACTGGCCTTCGTCGAGGTCGACGCCGGTCGGGTTGTGGCAGCACGCGTGCAGCAGCACGATGCTGCGCGCCGGCAGCGCGTCGATCGCCGCGAGCATCGCGTCGAACTTCAGGCCGCCCGTCGCTTCGTCGTAGTACGGATACGTGTTCACCGTGAAGCCGGCGCGCTCGAAGATGAAGCGGTGGTTTTCCCAGCTCGGATCGCTGAGCCACACCTGCGAATCCGGGAAGTAGCGCTTCAGGAAATCGGCGCCCACCTTCAGTGCGCCGGAGCCGCCGAGCGTCTGCAGCGTTGCGATGCGGCCGGCCGCGCGGGCCGGGTGATCGGCGCCGAACACGAGCGCCTGCACGGCGTCGCGATACGCGGCCAGGCCGACCATCGGCAGGTACGGCTTCGCGCCGCTGTCGCGCTGCAGCGCGGTTTCGGCTTCGCGCACGGCGCCCATCACCGGAATCCGGCCTTCGGCGTCGAAGTAGATGCCGATGCTCAGGTTGACCTTCTGGTCGCGCGGATCTTTCTGGAAGTTCTCGTTGAGCGTCAGGATCGGGTCGCCCGGGTACGCGTCGATGTGTTCGAACATGGCTTGAATCGGTCTCGTTTGGAAGAGTGGTCGGTCGTGGCCTGTATCAGCGTGCGGATGCGCCGTCATGCACCGCATAGCCTGCATTCTTCTGACGGAAGCGATACCCGACCGCGAGCACCGCGAGCCATACCGGGATCAGGTACACCGACAGACGGAGATCCGGCGTCAGGTACATCACGACGAGAATGCCGGCCATGAAAGCCAGGCACAGGTAATTCGTGAAAGGATAGCCCAGACTGCGGAAGGAAGTCTCCTCCCCGGCCGCGCGCTTGGCCTGGCGGAACTTCAGGTGGATCAGCGTGATCATCGCCCAGTTGATGATCAGCGCCGACACGACGAGGCCCATCAGCACCTCGAACGCCTTGCCCGGCATGAAGTAGTTGACCAGCACGCACACGCCGGTCGCGAGCGCCGACGCGCCGAGCGCGGCGAGCGGAATGCCGCGCTTGTTCACCGAGCACAGCACCTTCGGCGCGTTACCTTGCTTCGCGAGGCCGAACAGCATCCGGCTGTTGCTGTACACGCCGCTGTTGTAGACCGACAGCGCCGCCGTCAGCACGACCACGTTCAGCACGTTGGCCACCAGGTTGCTGCTCAGCGCGTGGAAAATCAGCACGAACGGGCTGCCGCCGGTGACGACCTTTTCCCACGGATACAGCGACAGCAGCACGGCGAGCGCGCCGATGTAGAAAATCAGGATGCGGTAGATCACCTGGTTGGTCGCGCGCGGAATGCTGCGCTTCGGATCGTCGGCCTCGGCCGCGGTGATGCCGATCAGCTCCAGCCCGCCGAACGAGAACATGATCGCGGCCATCGACATCACGAGCCCCGACACGCCGTTCGGGAAGAAGCCGCCGTGCTGCCACAGGTTCCGGACACTCGCCTCCGGCCCCGCATGGCCGCTCGCGAGCAGCCAGCCGCCGAAGCCGATCATCCCGACGATCGCGGCGACCTTGATGATCGAGAACCAGAATTCCGTCTCGCCGTACGACTTCACGCTGGCCAGGTTGAGCAGGTTGATCGCGACGAAGAAGACCAGCGCCGACACCCAGGTCGGCACGCCGGGCCACCAGTACTGCACGTAGATCCCGACGGCCGACAGCTCGGCCATGCTGACGAGGATGTACAGCACCCAGTAGTTCCAGCCCGACAGGAAGCCGGTGAAGTGGCCGACGTATTTGTTGGCGAAGTAGCTGAACGAGCCGGCGACGGGCTCGTCGACGACCATCTCGCCGAGCTGGCGCATGATGAAGAACGCGACGATGCCGGCCACCGCGTAGCCGAGCAGCACGGACGGGCCCGCCATCTTGATCGTCTGCGCGATGCCGAGGAACAGCCCCGTGCCGAGCGCGCCGCCGAGCGCAATCAGCTGGATGTGCCGGTTCTTCAGCCCGCGCTTCAGGCCGTCGCTCTCGTTTCCAGAAACCATGTCTTCTCCACTCTGTCCGCGCCCGCCTGCAGCGGGGTGCGGCGCGCCTCGGTGTGCCGGGCGCTGTTTTGGTGTGCCGGGGCCGTTCGTGGAGCCGCCGGGTTGGGGACTGCAATCTTCGCGTGGCGGCGCCCGATTCGCGTCGGCGTGCCCGCCAGACCGGCCGCCGACCGTCGCCGCGCCCGCCTTGCTGCGCTCGCACACGAAAATCCGGCGTCAGTTTAGCGTCGCGACGGCGAAATCGGGTTGCGTAACCCGTTCATGCAAACCCTACATTATGAGATAAGATTGCATCCAGGAGACGGATGAGGAAACAAAAATGCATGAACCGGTTCTGGATCGCCTCGATCGCCACTTGCTCGCGATCCTGCAGGAGAACGGCCGCGCGTCGAACCTCGACCTGGCGAAGGCCGTCGGCCTGTCGCCCGCGCAGACGCTGCGCCGCCACCGGCGGCTGGAGGAAATCGGTGCGATCCGTCGCTATGAAACCCGGCTGTGCCCCGACACGCTCGGTTTCGGCGTGACCGCTTTCGTGCACGTGACGATGGAGCGCGGGCATATCCGCGACCTGTCGAAGTTCCAGAAACTGGTGTCCGATCTCGCGCAGATCCAGGAATGCTTCTCGGTGACGGGCGACATCGACTACGTGTTGAAGGTCGTCGCGCACGATCTGAAAGGCTTGTCGCGATTCCTGCTCGAGACGCTGATGCGCATTCCCGGCGTGAGCGGCGTGCATTCGAGCGTGTGCCTCGACGAGATCAAGTGCACGAGCGCGATGCCGGTCGAGGCCTGATGGGGCGGGCCGCGCGCCAGGCGGGCCCCGTTATCTCACCGCTTCAAACGCACTGATCAGCAACGCCCCCGCCGCGATCACCATGCAACCGGCCGCCCGGCGCGGCGTCAGCCGCTCGCCGAGAGACACGCGCGCGATCAGCGCCGCGAACACCACGCTCGTTTCGCGCAGCGCCGACACCGGCCCCATCGGCGCGCGATCCATCGCCCAGATCACGATGCCGTACGCGAGCGCCGCGAACACGCCGCCGCACGCGGCCTTCGCCGTTTCCCCGACCTCCTGCGTCAGCCGCAGCGGCCCTGCCCGCAGCCGGTAATAAGCGGCCATCATCGCGCCCGTCAGCACGAACATCCACGCGGTATAGCCGACCGTATTGCCGCTTTCCCGCACGCCGATTCCGTCGACCACGCTGTAGGCCGCGATCGACACGCCGGTCGCGAACGCGGTCGGCAGCACCTGCATCATCCGGTGCTTTGCGCCGCGCCCGCGCTCCAGGCCGATCGCCAGGATGCCCGCGCAGATCAGCACGAGCCCTGCCTGCGCGCCCAGGTTCAGCCGCTCGCCCGCGAACGCCGCCGCGCCGAGCGTGACGAGCAGCGGCGCGGTGCCGCGCGCGACCGGATATGCGACGGTGAGGTCGCCGTGCTCGTATGCGCGCACCAGCAGCAGCGTATAGACGACGTGCAGCACGGCCGACGCGACGACGCACGCCCAGCTTGCCGCCGTGATCGGCGCCGCGGCCGGCAGGAACAGCAGCGCGAACAACCCGATCGCGATCTGCAGCACCGTGGCCGACCGGAGCCGGTCGCCGCTGCTGCGGACGAGCGCATTCCACGATGCGTGCAGGAACGCCGCACACAGGACGGCAAACAGAACGGGGATCGGCACGGTGAATACTCGTTGACGGTCGGCCACGCGAAATCGTCGCCGCAGGGCGTTCATCGTAGGAATACGTCATCCGATTGTCAAAAAGCGGGCGCAGCACCGCATCGTGCGCCAACCGGTCGACGACGCGCTTTCGCCCGCCCCGCGCGGCATCCGCGGCAACCGGCCCATGCGCCGCGAGATGTGACGCGAGATGTGACGCGAAGGTGGCATGCGGCCCACCCCTTTCCGTTCGCTTTCGCATCGCATTCCGCCGTAATGAAATCGATACCGCAACGCAATCGCGACGAAACCACTCCGTCCCCATATCTTCATACGGGGCTGTTCCAATGCGCGTGCTCTCTCACGAGCTTCGCGCCGAACCGACACGGCGACGGGGCCGCTCTCCACCATCGAAGACCTTACCTGGAGTTTCCCGATGTTCCGTCAAGCTTTGCTCGTCACCGCCTGCGCAGCCGCGGCGCTGGCGCTGTTCGCCTGCGGCGGCAGCGACGATCCCACGTCGACGCCTGCCGTGTCGTCGCAGGATGCGCTGCAGACCGCCACGCCGATCAAGCACGTCGTCGTGATCTACGGTGAAAACATCTCGTTCGACCACTACTTCGGCACCTACCCGAACGCGACGAACCCGTCGGGCGAACCGGCGTTCACCGCCAAGTCCGGCACGCCGGCGATCAACGGGCTGACGGGCACGCTGCTCACCGCGAACCCGAACTTCACGAACACGGCCAACGGCACCGACGCGGCGAACCCGTTCCGCCTCGACCGCACGCAGGCCGCGACCGCCGACCAGAACCACGCGTACACGGCCGAGCAGCAGGCCGAGGACAACGGCCTCGCCGACCTGTTCCCGAAATACACCGGCAAGGGCTCGTCCGGCGGCGCCGGCGCATTCGGCACGAAGGGCCAGGTGATGGGCTACTTCGACGGCAACACCGTGACCGCGCTGTGGAACTACGCGCAGCGCTTCGCGATGAGCGACAACACGTTCACGACGGTCTACGGCCCGTCGACGCCGGGCGCGCTGAACGTCGTGTCGGGCCAGACCAACGGGATGCAGATCGTCAAGACGTCGAAGCAGCCGTCGACGCTCGCCGCGACCTCGTACTACATCAACGACGGCCAGGGCGGCCTCACGATGATCAACGACGTCGACCCGGGCTACGACGTGTGCTCGAGCACGACCGACCAGGCGATGATGACCGGCAAGAACATCGGCGACCTGCTGAACAGCGCGAAGATCACGTGGGGCGGCTTCATGGGCGGCTTCAACCTGTCGACGACGAACGGCAACGGTACGACGGGCTGCGCGCGCAGCACGGTCGCCACCGCCGTGAACGCCGCGACGGCCGACTACATCCCGCACCACAACTGGTTCCAGTACTACGCGTCGACCGCGAACCCGCAGCACACGCGCCCGAGCTCGGTCGCGGCGATCGGTTCGAGCTTCCAGACGGACGGCAAGACCGCCGAACCCGCGAACCACCAGTACGACTCGGACGACTTCTTCGCCGCCGTGAAGGCCGGCAACTTCCCGTCGGTCAGCTACCTGAAGGCGCCGGCCGCGCAGGACGGGCATGCGGGCTATTCGGATCCGCTCGACGAGCAGGCGTTCGTGACGAAGGTCGTCAACTTCCTGCAGCAGCAGCCGGACTGGCAGAACACGGCCGTGATCGTCACCTATGACGACTCGGACGGCTGGTACGACCACGTGTACACCGCGCCGACGCACGCATCGTCGGACCCGGTCGACCAGGTCAACGGCAGCGGCAAGTGCGGCACGGGCGGCACCACCGGCGTGAACGGCGCGACCGTGAACGGCCGCTGCGGCCCGGGCGTGCGCATTCCGCTCGTCGTGATCTCGCCGTACGCGAAGCAGAACTACGTCGACCACACGATGCTCGACCAGGCGTCCGTCGTGCGCTTCATCGAGGACAACTGGCTCGGCGGCCAGCGCATCGGCGGCGGCTCGTTCGATGCGACGGCAGGCGACCTGCGCGCATTGTTCGACTTCACGTCGAAGCCGAACACGACGCCGCTGTACCTCGACCCGACGCTTGGCACTGCATTGAGCGCGGCACCGGCGATCTGACCGGTACGTCGTGACCGCATGGCCGGCGCAGTAAGCGCCGGCCGTTTCCATTTCAACGCGTCGCTTCGTGCGGCGCCCGTTTTTCGACCGACAGCATGACAGCCCGCCCCGCGTTTCCGTCTCCCGATGCCGCCGGCACGCCCGCGCCGCGCGCCCCTTCCCGCCTGCTGCGCCGCGCGGCGTTCGTGATCGGCGCCGCCGTGCTCGGCTACGGCGCGTTCGCGATCGCGTTCCCCGCGCAGGTGCCCGCGGCGATCGGCACCGTCGTCGCCGACTGGACGGGCGCGAACCCGCATCCGGTCGTGCTGCAGCGGCCCGCCGCGCAACCGCTGTCGGCGGTCGCGCAGCTCGGCCGCGCGCTGTTCGCCGATCCGTCGCTGTCCGCGTCGGGCAAGCAGTCGTGCGCGTCGTGCCACAGCCCCGATCATGCGTATGGCCCGCCGAATGCGCTCGACGTGCAGCCGGGCGGCCTCGCGATGACGCAGCAGGGCTATCGCCCGCCGCCGTCGCTGATGTACCTGTACCGCCAGCCGAACTTCAGCATCGGCCCCGATGCCGGTGAAAACGACGCCGCGCCGAGCGTCGCGCAGCAGGCTGCATCCGCGGCCGGTGTCGTCAAGGCGCAGAAGGTGGCCGGCACGTCGGCCGCGCCGCAACTCGTGCCGCAGGGCGGGTTGTTCTGGGATGGCCGCGCCGATACGCTGCAGCAACAGGCGTTCGGCCCGCTGCTGAATCCGGTCGAGATGGCAAACGCGAGCGTCGACGACGTCGCGCGCAAGCTCAAGCAGTCGTCGCACCGCGCGCAGCTCGAGCAACTGTTCGGCCCGCGCGTGTTCGACAGCCCGCAGCTCGCGGTGTCGGAGGCGATGTTCGCGATCGCGCGCTACCAGGTGGAAGATCCGTCGTTCCATCCGTACAACAGCAAGTACGACCGCTGGCTCGAAGGCCGTGCACGCTTCACGCAGGCCGAACTGCGCGGGCTGCGCCTGTTCAACGATCCGGACAAGGCGAATTGCGCGGGCTGCCACCTGTCGAAACCCGGCAAGGACGGGCTGCCGCCGATGTTGACCGACTACCAGTACGAGGCGCTCGGCGCGCCGCGCAACAAGGAACTGGCGCAGAACCGCAACCCGGCGTTCCACGATCTCGGCGTGTGCGGGCCGTTCCGCGACGACCTGAAGGACCAGACCCAGTATTGCGGGATGTTCCTGACGCCGACGCTGCGCAACGCGGCGACGCGCCACGTGTTCTTCCACAACGGCGTATTCCACACGCTCGACCAGGTGATGGCGTTCTACAACGAGCGCAGCATCTCGCCGCAGAAGTTCTATTCGCGCGGCGCGGACGGCAAGGTCGACGAGTACGACGACATCCCGCCGAAGTATCGCGCGAACGTCGACGTGACCGATGCGCCGTTCGATCGCAAGCCGGGTGACCAGCCCGCGATGACGGCGCAGGACATCAAGGATATCGAAGCATTCCTCGGCACGCTGAACGACGAGCCGGTGCAGCATTGAGTGCGGGATGACCGCCGCGCCGCGTCGTGTCGTGTCAGCGGCGCGCGCGGATGCAGAGGAACGCCGGGGCCAGCGACAGCTCCGCATGAAGCCGCTCCGAGGCGGCCTTCATCTCCGGCAGCGGCTTCGGCTCGACGAACCGGTCGAGCTGCCAGCCGCTGTCGGCCACGGCGTTCAGGATGTCGGCGAGCGGCCGCCGCCATGCTTCGACATAGGGTTTCGGTTCGCCGAAACCCGACCAGTGGAAGCCGAAGCGGGACGTATCGAAATAGGTGCCCTCGCCGCGCGTGCGTTCGTCCATCCAGTCGCGCATCGGATGCGCCATCGAAAACACGAGCGTGGCGCCCGGCCGTGCGACCCGCCGGAATTCGCGCAGCGCCGGCGCAAGGTCGCGCACGTAGTCGAACGCGAGCGAACAGACGATCTTGTCGAACGCTTCGTCGGGCAACCACGTGAGCGGCCCCTCCAGATCGCCCTCCACGATGTCGACCGCGAGGCCCTCGCAGCGCGTTCTCGCGAGCGCGACCATCTCCGGCGTGACGTCGAACGCATGCACCGTCGCGCCCTGGCGTGCGAGGTGTTCGCTGCAGATGCCGGGCCCGCAGCCGGCGTCGAGCACCGCCAGGCCGGCGACGTCGCCCAGCAGCGCCATCGTTGCCGGACGTTCGTAGAGCGCGTTGTGCGCCTTCGTCGGCGCGATGTCGGCGTAGCGTTGCGCGAAGCTCGCGTATGCCTGGCGGCCGGGTGGTTCGTTCGGATCGGTCACGCGGACTCCGTCGATGGAAACTGGGGGAGCCGATTCTGCCTGATCCGCCGGCGGGTGGCGACTCGACGTCTCGCCTGCCTCACGACAGGCTGTCGAGCAGCCGATACCAGGCCACGCCGGCCGCGATGTAGAAGCGCTGCAGCCCGTGAAACGGAATGGGCCGGATCGGCGTGCGCCGGAACGGCAGCGGCAGTTGCGCATCGCCCGACAGGTGCGCGGCCAGATGCTTGCCGAGCGTCGTCGCCATCGCGATGCCGCGCCCGTTGTAGCCGAGCGCGATCGTCACGCCCGGCGCGGGCTCGTGCACGTGGGGCATGAAATCCGCGGTGATCGCGACACGCCCGGCCCAGCGGTACTCGAACCGGACCCCCTTCAGTTGCGGATACAGCAGCGTCGTCGCACGCTCGAGATGGCGCCAGTCGCTCGTCGCACGCGGTTCCGCGAACGGGCCGCGGCCGCCCATCAGCAGGCGTCCCGCAGCATCCCGCCGGAAGTACAGCAGCAGGCGCCGTGCATCCGATGCGACCTCGCCGCCGGCGAGGATGTCGCGACCGAGTTCCGGCGCGAGCGGTTGCGTCGCGACGATGAAGCTGTTCGCGGCGATCACCGACTGGCGCAAGCCCGGCCACAGCCCGTCCGTGTACCCGTTGGTCGCGATCACGACGCGGTCCGCCGATACCGTCGCGCCGCCAGCCGTCGCGACCTGCCAGCGGCCGTCGGCACGCGTCAGCCCGACGGCGCGCGTCAGCCCGTGCACGACCGCCCCGCTCGCCTGCGCGGCACGCACGAGGCCGCGCGTATAGCTGAGCGGCTGCACGCTGCCCGCGCGGCGATCGATCCAGCCGCCCGCGTACGCATGCGTGCCGAGCCGGCGCGCGACCTCGTCGCGACCGAGCAGTTCGACCGGTGCGCCGCGCGCGGCCCATTGCTGCGCACGCCGGGCGACCGTGTCGAGCATCGCGGCAGTCGGCGCCGGCTGGATCCAGCCGTGGCGTCGCGCATCGCAGTCGATCGCGTGCCGCGCGATCAGGTCGAATACCGTGTCGGCCGCACCACCGACCACGGCGGCAAGCTGCTCGCCGGCTTCGTCGCCGAACCGGCGGATCAATTCGTCGGGGTCGTATTTCAGGCCGGGGATCACTTGCCCGCCGTTGCGGCCGGACGCGCCCCAGCCCGGCTGCGCGCCGTCGATCACGCGCACGTTCACGCCGCGTTCGGCCAGGTGAAGCGCGGTCGACAGGCCCGTAAAGCCGGCACCGACGATCGCCACGTCGCACGACGCGGAAGCGTCGAGCGCGGGTGTCTCGGGCGCCGGCGCGGCGGTCGCCGCCCACAGCGAATCCGGCCACTGGGCGTCGGGCCATCCGGGTGCCGTGTTCCTTGCACTCATGTTCGATCCGGGTTGGCGGCGTCGTCCGACGCCAGCAGTCGACGCAGGAATTCCTGCGTGCGGGGATGCTTCGGCTGCGTGAGCACGTCGCGCGCGGATCCGCTTTCGCAGATGGTGCCGTCGTGCAGGAAACACACGCGATCGGCCACCTCGCGCGCGAATGCCATTTCGTGCGTGACGACCACCATGGTCATGCCGTCGCGCGCGAGGCCGCGCATCACGCCGAGCACTTCGCCGACGAGTTCGGGATCGAGCGCCGACGTCGGTTCGTCGAACAGGATCGCCTGCGGCTCCATCGCGAGCGCCCGTGCGATCGCGACGCGCTGCTGCTGGCCGCCCGACAGCTCGGCCGGGTACGCATTCATCCGGTGCGCGAGCCCGACCTTGTCGAGCAGCGCGCGGGCCTGCTCGCGCGCTTGCGCGGCCGGCGTGCGCCGCACGTGGACCGGCCCCTCCATCACGTTCTCGAGCGCCGTGCGATGCGAGAACAGGTTGAAGCGCTGGAACACCATGCCGACCCGCATCCGCAGCTCGTGGATCCGTTTCGAATGCGCGTCGACCTTCACGCCGTCGATCGTGATCGATCCTTCGTCGTAAGTCTCGAAGCCGTTGATACAGCGCAGCACGGTCGACTTGCCCGAGCCGGACGGCCCGATCAGGCACACGACCTCACCTTGCCGCACATCGAGGCTGACGCCCTTCAGCACCGCGTGTTGCTGAAAGCGCTTGTGTATCGCATCGATCCGGATCATGCGCTTCTCCTCAGCGAGAGCCGCTTGCCGAGCCGGTTCACGCCGAACATCAGCGGCAGGCCGAGCGCGAGATACAGCAACGCGACGAGCGTATAGACGCTCATGTTCTGGAACGTCGACGACGCGATCAGCTGGCCGGCGCGCGTGATCTCCGCGACCGTGATCGTCGACGCGACCGATGAATCCTTCAGCAGCATCACCAGCGTGTTGCCGTAAGGCGGCAGCGCGATCCGGAACGCCTGCGGCAGCACGACGCGCCGCATGATCATCGGCCCGCGCATGCCGATCGCGTGCGCGGCTTCGATCTGGCCACGGTCGATCGCCTCGATGCCCGCGCGGAAGTTTTCCGCCTGGTAGGCCGAATACGCGATGCCGAGACCGAGCACCCCGGCCTGGAATGCCGACAGCTGGATGCCGAGATCGGGCAACACGAAGTACATGTAGAACAGCTGCACGATGATCGGCAGGCCGCGGATCACGTTGACGATCGTGCTCCCCACCGTCGACACGGCACGGTTGGGCGACACCTTCAGCAATGCGAGGATCAGCCCGAGCACCGAGCTGAGCACGAACGCGCATGCCGTGATCTCGATTGTGACCACCGCCCCCTTCAGCAGGATCGGCAGGAAATCGATCGCGTTCTGAAAAAACATGAGATCTCCCATACGACGGCCCGGCGGCACGTCGCGGTGGATGCCCGCGATGCGCGGGCGATACCGCTCGGGAATTCCGGGCGCGCGCTCAGCTCATGTGCCACTTCTGCAGGATCTGCTGCAGCGTGCCGTCGCCTTTCATTTTCCGGATCGCGCCGTTGAGCTGCTCGAGCGTCGCCGTGTCGCCCTTGCGCACGATGAAGCAGACCTGCCCCTTCACGACGCTCTGGTATTCGGGCACGAGCCGGACCTGGCGGTTGACGCCGTGTTCGATCTGATACGCGACGATCGGCTGGTCGGCGAAGCCGGCCTTGATGCGGCCGAGCGCGACGTCGCGCATGATGTCGGCGATCGAATCGTAGGTCCGGACTTCCTTGAAGATGCCCTTCTTGTTGAGTGCGTCGACGAACGCCGTACCGACCTGCGCGCCGACCACCTGCCCCTTGAAGTCGTCCATCGACGTATAGCGGCCCAGGTCGTCCGCCTTCACGATCAGGCCTTCGCCGAACGTATAGACCGTGTCGGAGAAGTCGACGACCTGCTGGCGCGCCGGCGTTTTCAGCATCGCGGCCGAGATGATGTCGATCTTCTGCGTGGTGAGCGACGGGATCAGCGCCGAGAACACGGTCTGCTGCACGTCGACGCGGAACCCGGCCGACTTCCCGGCCGCGGTGATCGCATCGACCATCATCCCCTGGATCGAATTGCTCTTGACGTCGAGAAACGTGAACGGCACGCCGGTGGCCGTCGCGCCGACCTTCAGCGTAGGCTCGGCCGCGCCGGCGCCGGCCGGTGCCGTGGTGAGCGCGATGCAGGTGGCGAAACCGGCGGCCAGTGCGCCGAACCGCTTGATGAACGAAACCATGGTGTCTCCTTCTCGAATACTTCGGTGCGCCGGCCGGTCGCGGATCGACACTGCGACGATGACCCCATCTTAAAACGAATCAAAAATATCGCAAAAAGATTTTTACGTATCGATATGCGATACGATATGATGTGATATCGAATCGATTCGGCCCCTTGCCATGGAAACGTCGCCCGATCAGTCAAACGACCTGCTGTTCAACCAGTCGCTGGAGAAAGGGCTGAACGTGTTGCGCGCGTTCAGCGCGAAGCGGCGCACGATGACGCTGGCGGAAGTCGCCGACGCGGCCGGCATGACGAAAAGCTCGGCGCAGCGGATGGTCTATACGCTCGAGAAGCTCGGCTACATCCGCAAGCATCCGGTGACGCGGCGCTACCAGCTCACGCCGCACGTGATGCGGATCGGCTTCAACTATCTCGCGGCCGATACGCTGATCGACGTGGCGAATCCGTTCCTGTCCGAACTCACTAACCTGACCGGCGAAACCACCAACCTCACCGAGCCGGACGAGGACGAGATGGTGTACGTCGCGCGTTTCGTGTCGACGAAGTTCGTGCCGATCCATATGCCGATAGGCAGCCGCATCCCGATGTATTGCACCGGTTCCGGCCGTGCATTCCTGAGCGCACTGCCGCCCGCCGACGCGCGCGCGCGTCTCGACGGCATGGCGCGTGCGCCGCACACGCCGCGCACGGTCACGGCGCTCGACGAACTCGTCGCGCTGCTCGACAGCGCGCGGCTCGAAGGCTATGCCACGAACCAGGAGGAGCTGTTCATCGGCGACATGTCGATTGCCGCGCCCGTGCTCGGCAGCCAGGGGCAGCCGGTGGCCGCCGTGCACGTGGTGGCGCCGACGAGCCGCTGGACGTTCGACGACGCGCGCCGCAAGCTCGCGCCGGCCGTGATCGACTGCGCGCGCGGCATCAGCAATTCGATCCGGACGCTCGAGTAGCACGCGTGGCATGGCAGACGGTACGCCGTTGCATTGCGCAACGGCATCTGATTGCTACCGCAACTTCCGCGAAGTCTCGCTCCGATAAGTCCGGTTGGGGCGGAACACGAGCTGCTTCGCGACGCTATCCAGTTCCTTGCCGTGGTACAGGTCGACGCACTTCAGGAAGTCGAATTTCACGTCCCGGACTTCCGGTTCGACAACCGGATTCCGGTAGTCGCGACCAAGATACTTCGCCACCAGCGCGTGAATGACATCCGGTGCACGCTCCATGTCGTAGTAGGTCCAGTCGCGCAACGCGCTGGTGCTGCTGCCGATATCCTTGCCCACGCCTGGCTCCTGCTCGTACGCGGTAGCCAGGCACTCCGCGAGCACCATGTCCTTGAAGTTCTGAAGGTTGGTCCGTGAGCCGGCTTCGGGCGATGCTTGCGCTGCATCGTTCGCCGACACCATCGCAGGTTGAAGCGCGATGCACGTCAACACGGCGGCGATCCAGGCTCTCCTCATGACAGACTCCAGAAATTTGCGCGATCGGTACGATACCGCGCGCCCGGC
Organism: Burkholderia sp. Se-20373; assembly: GCF_017104705.1. Classification (NCBI taxonomy): domain Bacteria; kingdom Pseudomonadati; phylum Pseudomonadota; class Betaproteobacteria; order Burkholderiales; family Burkholderiaceae; genus Burkholderia; species Burkholderia sp. Se-20373. The sequence continues at coordinate 23,918 of NZ_JAAGPH010000031.1, forward strand.
TCGTTGAAATAGCAATGGTCGTAACACGTTCGTCCATTGAACAGCGTGGCGTGGCCCTGCGCGTCACTCCATCCCGACACCTCGAACAGGATGACACCTTGTCGCCCCGCCAGAGGCCCGCCGTTTGACGGCGGATACTTGACACCGTCTGCCTTCCCCCACCGTTGCTCGAGAAAGCGAATCAAGTCCCGGACACGAAAGAAGTATTGCCGATTGTCTCCCCCCGATACCGTTTGCCCGGGGATCCGCGGCATCACCATACCGGCTTCGCCGAGGATATAACTCATCCTCACCGCGCACGTATTGCTCCATCGCTCTGTCGGGCTTGGATTGTTGACGTTCTTCTCGACATATCCGCCAATGACTTTCGCAACGCGCGCACCGGTGTTCGCCGGATCGAAAATTCGCTGAGATGCCGCCCATGCGACGGCAAATGACGGTCGGTTCACTTTAGCCCCTTGTCGTTGAAATGGATTCAGCTGGAGGGCGCACATCGGAAAATCGCAACTGACCAACGTTCCCGAATTCCCGCGAGCCCCTCGAGCCAGCACGTCATCCTGCGCGAGACGAAAGTAATTTGTAAGACTCAACCCGTCCCGCCAGCCGCTCCACACACCCTCCTCCGCGTTTTCCCCGATCCCGTTCGCCTTGACTCGATGCCTTCGATCGTCAACACTTCGCACATCGCAAGTGTGATCACACATCACAGATCAAACCTCGGAGAACCCCGTCTTGGCGCCTCGTATCGTCACGCCCGCACTGAAAGCCGTTGAACAGGAAACGATGGCCGACAAGGTCTACCAGCAACTGCGCGAAGCGCTGATGAGCGGCCGTTTCGCGCCCGGCCAGGCGCTGAGCCTGCGCAGCGTCGCCGAGGCGGTCGGCTCGTCGACGATGCCCGTGCGCGCCGCACTCACCCGTCTGCACGCCGAGCGCGCGCTGGTCGACGGCCCGAATCGTGCGCTCGTCGTGCCGCCGATGACGCTCGACATGCTCGACGAGTTGCGCGACGTGCGGATCGCACTCGAAGGCTGCATCGCCGAACGCGCGTGCGCACGCATGAGCGGCGCGCAGATCGCGGCCGTGCGCAAGACCTGCGAGACGATGCAGGCGCACGTCGAGGCAGGCCGCTCGCGCGCTTACCTGCAAAGCAATTTCGCGTTCCACAGCGCGATCTACGCGCACGGCGCAAGCGACAGCACGCTCGCGATCGTCGAGAACCTGTGGATGCGCGTCGGCCCCTTCCTCAACATGGTCGCGCTCGACATCCCGCACATGCGGCGCTCGATGGATGCGCACCGCGCCATCGTCGATGCGCTCGAACGGCGCGACGGCGCGGGCGTGCGCGCAGGCATCGCGCTCGACATCGGCGGCGCGGCACACGATCTCGCCGAGACGCTGCGGGCGGAACAGACCCCGCGGACCGTGAACGCGAAGCCGTAGCGGCCGCCTGCCGCGGGCGCCCGGTCGCGAGCGTCCGCGATCCGACTACATCAACGATGGAGACAATCTGGCATGACAGCTTCCGACCTGCTGAAACCCTATGACGGCCTGCGCGTCCTCGTGACGGGCGGCGCATCGGGCATCGGTCTTGAAATCGCGAACGCCTTCGCCGAATGCGGCGCACACGTGCATGTATGCGACGCGTCGCACGCCGCGATTGCAGCGCTCGCCGACCGGCCGCCGCGCGCCGGAGCCTGCGCGATCAGCGCGACGCTGGCCGACGTCTCCGACCCGGCCGCCGTCGAACGCGTGTTCGCCGACGTATCGGCCACGCTCGGCGGCCTCGACGTGCTCGTCAACAATGCCGGCATCGCTGGTCCGACCGGCGGCATCGACGAAATCGACCCGGTGCAGTGGGAACAAACCGTCGCGATCAACCTGACCGCGCAATTCCAGTTCGCGCGCCACGCGGTGCCGCTGCTGCGCGACGCGAAACACGGCGGCGCGATCATCGCGCTGTCGTCGGTCGCAGGCCGGCTCGGTTACGCGTTCCGCACGCCGTATGCGGCAACCAAATGGGCCGTGGTCGGCCTCGTGAAGAGCCTCGCGATCGAACTCGGCCCGCTCGGCATTCGCGTGAACGCCATTCAACCCGGCATCGTGCGCGGCCCGCGGATGCGCCGCGTGATCCAGGCACGTGCGCAGCAGCTCGGGATCGGTTACGACGAAATGGAGACGCGCTATCTCGAGAAGATCTCGCTGCGGCGCATGACCGATCCGGCCGAGATCGCCGCGACCGCGCTGTTCCTGTGTTCGCCGGGCGGGCACGGGATCACGGGCCAAGCGATCTCCGTCTGCGGCAACGTCGAAGTGCTCTGACGCATCCTGCATCGTTCACCGAAAGGAATCCATCCGTGGCCAACGCTCGCAAAGTCATCATCACCTGTGCGCCGACCGGCGCGATCCATACGCCGTCGATGTCGCCGTACCTGCCTGTCACGCCGCACGAGATCGAAACCGCCGCCGTCGCGGCGGCCGAGGCCGGCGCAGCGATCCTGCATCTCCACGCACGCAATCCGTCCGACGGCAAGCCGACCCAGGATCCGGCCGTGTTCGCCGAATTCCTGCCGCGCATCAAGGCGCGAACCGACGCGGTGATCAACCTCACGTCGGGCGGCAGCCCGCACATGACGGTCGACGAACGCCTCCAGCCTGCCCTGCATTTCCAACCCGAAGTCGCATCGCTGAACATGGGCTCGATGAACTTCGGGCTGTACCCGATGCTCGAGCGCTTTCGCGAGCTGAAGCATCCGTGGGAACGCGAACATCTCGAGAAGAGCCGCGACCTCGTGTTCAAGAACACGTTCGCCGACATCGAAACGATCCTCACGCGCTGCGGGGCGAACGGCACGCGCTTCGAATTCGAGTGCTACGACATCTCGCACCTGTACAACCTCGCGCATTTTGTCGACCGCGGGCTCGCGAAGCCACCGTTCTTCGTGCAAAGCGTGTTCGGCCTGCTCGGCGGGATCGGCGCACACCCGGAAGACCTGATGCACATGCGCCGCACGGCCGACCGCCTGTTCGGCGGCGATTACGTGTGGTCGATTCTCGGCGCCGGCCGCAACCAGATTCCGCTCGCGACGATCGGCGCGGCCCAGGGCGCGAACGTGCGCGTCGGGCTCGAGGATTCGCTGTGGATCGCGCCGGGCACGCTCGCGGAATCGAGCGCCGCGCAGGTCCTGAAAATGCGACAGGTGCTCGAGGGCCTGTCGCTCGAGATCGCGACACCGGCCGAGGCGCGCACGATGCTCGCGCTCAAGGGCGGCGACGCGGTGAATTTCTGATCGCCGGGTAGCGCCCCAACACCAGAATCCGCAAGCGCAGTGACAAGGCGCCGGCCCGAGCCGGCCGGCGCCAGGACGCCCCTCATCGCCCCGCTCCGTTCGAGCGCTGCCGGCGCGGCTCCGTCGTCTGCCCATCCGCTGCATGCCTCGCAGCGGCATCTGCCGAACGCGGCGCACCGTGCTTGCCGTGCGCGCCGGTTCGCCCTTACCGGAGTCGTCCGCATGTCCACTCATCACGCCCAGGCCCTGTCTTCCGCCGGCGACGCGAGCGCGTCGCTGAACCGGCTGCTGTTCCGCAAACTCCTGCCGCTGCTGATCGCCGCGTATGTGATCAGCTTCCTCGACCGCACCAACATCGCGTTCGCCAAACATTCGATGGGGGTCGATCTCGGCATTTCGTCGGCCGCGTACGGGCTCGGCGCGGGGCTGTTCTTCCTGACCTATGCGCTCTTCGAAATTCCGAGCAACCTGATCATGCATCGCGTCGGCGCGCGCTTCTGGATCACGCGGATCATGATCACGTGGGGGGCACTGTCGGTCGCGATGGCGTTCGTCAGCGGCGAGACGTCGTTCTACGTGATGCGCCTGCTGCTCGGGGCCGCCGAAGCCGGCCTGTTTCCCGGCGTGATGCTGTACCTGACGTACTGGTTCGGCCGCGAGGAGCGTGCGCGCGCAACCGGCTATTTCCTGCTGGGCGTGTGCATCGCGAACATCGTCGGCGGGCCGCTGGCCGGCGCGCTGATCGAGCTCGACGGCACGCTCGGCTTCCACGGCTGGCAATGGCTGTTCGTCGTCGAAGGCATTCCGGCGATCCTGCTCGCATTCGTCGTGTGGACACGGCTGCCGGATCGTCCGAGCACCGCGCCGTGGCTCTCCCCGGAAACCGGGCGTGCACTCGAACGCACGCTGGCCGCCGAGCAGGATGCGGGCGTCGGCGCGCACGGCGGCCATGCGTTCGGCGCCGCGCTGCGCGATCCGCAGATCTGGCTCGCGATCTTCGTGTACTTCTGCCACCAGTTGACCATCTACACGGTGATTTTCTTCCTGCCGGGCATCATCGGCGCATCGGGACGCTTCTCGCCGTTCGCGGTCGGGTTGTTGACCGCGCTGCCCTGGCTCGCCGCCGCGTGCGGCGCCGCCACGCTGCCGCGCTTTGCGCGCGAGTCGCGGCATTCGCGCCGGATGCTGTGTGCGGGGCTGGTCGTGATGGCGGCCGGGATGGTCGGCGCCGCGCATGCGTCGCCTGCCGCGGGGCTCCTGTGCGTATGCGTGGCCGCCTTCATGTTCTTCGTCGTTCAGTCGATCGTCTTCACGTTTCCCGCGTCGCGGCTCGCCGGTAACGCTCTGGCCGGCGGACTCGGACTGGTGAATACGTGCGGGTTGCTCGGCGGTTTCGTCGGACCGACCGTCGTCGGTGCGATCGAACAGGCCACCGGCAATGCGAAGAACGGGTTGACGCTGCTGGCGGCCGCGCTCGTCATCGCGGCGTTCGCCAGCCTCGCGTTGCGGCACGGACACGAGCGCGCCGACATGCGGTCGCGCGGCTGAAGGCGCGTTGGTATCAAGCCGGCGAGAGGCGGCCTGACCCGCCGCATCTCGCTTCATGCGATCAGAACAGATGCATTGTCGCGGCGATCGGGCAGCCGCTCGACGAGGCGATATGCGTGTCGCCACGCGGGTCGCGAATCTCGATGGATCGGCGAATCAACGCGCCGCCGTCGCCGACGTATTCACAGGCGCCACCTCACTCGCCCTCCGCTCGGCCAGCCGCTGCGCGAACCGGTACGCGACGAGCGAACCGGCCACCGCAAGCAGCATCGGCACGAGGCTGTCGTGATCCGCGCGCGTGAATTCGAGCAGCAGCACGACCGCCGTGATCGGCATCTGCATCGACGCGGCGAGAAACGCGGTCGCACCGATCAGTGCGCATCCGCCGATCGACGCGCCCGGCCATACAAGGCTCCACAGCCCGCCGAGCACGACGCCGAGCAGTGCGCCGTTCGCGAGGCCCGGTGTCAGCAGGCCCCCTTCCGCACCCGCCCGCAGGCTGCCGGCCTCGATCAGCACCTTCAGCACGAGCAGCACAGCGGCGAGGCCGATCGTCAGCGTGCCGTCGAAGCCCAGCGACGCCGGGCCCTTGCCGTTGCCGAGCAATGACGGAAACCCCATCGCGAGCACGCCGATCATCGCGAAGTTGATCAGTGCGAGCACGGGCAACCGCCCGTCTTTCGGCGCGTTCGCCCGGGCACGTGTGGTGAGCCGCACGAAGCCGTACGCGGCAAGGCCGAACAGCGGACCGCAGACGATCGACCACGCCACCAGCGGCGTGCTCAGCACGAACGGCGGCACCGTGTACTGGTGTTCGTTGCCGAGGCCGATCCACGCAACGGCCGCGGCGATCGCCGACGTCGCGACCGCCACGACCAGCGCACGCAGTTCGAACGTGCCGAGCAGCACTTCGAGCACGAAGATCGCGCCGCCGAGCGGCACGTTATAGACGGCCGCGAGGCCCGCACCGGCACCGCACGCGACCATCAGCCGGCAGTCGTCGGGCGTGAGCCCCGCCGCATGCGCAAGCCGCCCGGCAAGCAGCGAACCGATCTCGCGCGGCGCGACTTCGCGGCCGAGCGGCGAGCCGAGCGCGACGGTGACGATCTGCAGCAGCGCGTGAACCGTCGTGCTGACGACCGGCATCCGCGGATCGGCTGCACGCACCGCGCGGCGGATGCTGACGAGCGGCCGGCCATACCGGTACAACGCCCACCAGCCGCCGCCGGCGACGATCCCGCAGACGATCAGCACCGCGAGGCGGCGCAACGGATCGGCGCCGGTCACGCCGGTGAGGAAGCTCTCGGGGCCGATCACGTGCGCGACGCTGTAGCCGTACGCGACGTGCTGGATCGCATGCAGCAGCAGCGCGAGCAGCATGCCGCCGAGGCCCGCGCCGACGCCGGTCAGGATCGTGACGACGGCCACGCGCGCGAACGGGCTGGCGGCCGGCGAGGAGGATGCGGGGGCGGACGGGAGATCGGGGCGCATGGGGTCGGCGAATGGATTCGAAAAGACGGCGCGCAACACGCGCGCCGCCGTCAGGACCGCATCGTAGGCCGAGGCCCATCATGAGACAAACGTATTTTTCGAATCGACTGATGCGTTTTGCGAATATACGATCTCGGACGGGCCGATCAACCGCCGTACCGCACGCCGTGCATGTTGCAACGACGCGACAGGCGCGCCTCGACGAACGGCTGCCGCCCGCGTGCGACCCCGCAAGAACCGCCAGCGTCACGCGCGCGCGGCACATCGTGTCAGTTTTGTGAAGGACTCTTGCCGGATCCGGAAAGGTGCGCTCGCGGCCCGGGCGGCCTTGCGCGCGCGAGGCGCCCCTACACTTGCGCCGAACTTTCGTTCCCAGTCCCACACGCAGGAGCCCTGACTTGAAAAAAACCCTCATCGCCGGCGCATGCCTCGCCGCCCTGTTCACTCCGCTCGCTCACGCACAGAGTTCGGTCACGCTGTACGGCCTGATCGACGCCGGCATCGTCTATACCAACAACGCCAACGGTGCGTCGCTGTGGCGCCTGAACAGCGGCACCGTCAACGGCAGCCGCGTCGGGTTTCGCGGCACCGAGGATCTCGGCGGCGGCCTGAAGGCGCTGTTCGTGCTCGAGAACGGCTTCAACGTGAACAACGGCGGGCTCGGGCAGGACGGCAAGCTGTTCGGCCGCCACGCGTACGTCGGCCTGAGCCAGAGCGGCATTGGCACGCTGACGCTCGGCCGCCAGTACGACACGATGGTCGACTTCGTCGCGCCGCTGTCGGCCACGGCCGGCGATTTCGGCGACGCGAGCTTCGCGCACCCGTTCGACAACGACAACCTGAACCACTCGCTGCGCATCAACAACGCGGTCAAGTACACGAGCGACACCTATGCGGGCTTCAAGGTCGGCGCGATGGTCGCGTTCTCGAACGCGACCAACTTCGGCGCGAACCGCGCGTACAGCGTCGCCGCAAGCTACACGAACGGCCCGCTGAAGCTGGCCGGCGCCTATCTGCAGATGAACGGCACGAAGGGCTCGACGAGCGCGAGCCCCGGCGCGACCGACGTGGCCGAAGCGAAGAGCCTGAACCAGGGCGGCTGGTCGATCGGCTCGGACCGCATGCGTTCGTACGGCGGCGGCATCAGCTACGGGTTCGGCCCGGCCACCGTCGGCTTCGTCTATACGCGTTCGCAGTACGACAACACGGGCTCGTTCGGCTCGACCGGCCAGGTCGCGTTCAACAACTACGACGTGAACGTGCGCTATGCGGTGACGCCGGCCGTCAGCGTCGGCGCGGCCTACGTGTACACGGACGCCAGCGTGTCGAACCCCGACGGCAAGCACGGCACCGATCCGAAATGGCATCAGGTCGACCTGCAGGCCGTCTACAAGCTGTCGCGCCGCACGGACGTCTACGCGGAAGCGATGTATCAGCACGCAGCGGGCCGCGGCTACCAGGCGTTCATCAACGGCTCGGGCGGCGCATCGAGCACGGCGAACCAGATCGTCGGCACGATCGGCATGCGCACGCGCTTCTGACGGGCGCGACGCCTCGCCGCCCGGCGGCCACGAACCTGTGTTCGCACGCGGGTTCGCCGGCCGCGGGCGGCCTCCATCAATGTTGTGCCATCTGGAAGGCAGCCTGCCTGGAATCGGGGTTTTTACGCGCGGGGGCGCTGCGTAGACTGCCTGCAAAGGTCGGGGTCACGCATCGCGCGTCGAACCGGCCACCCACCCCGTCCCCAGGAGAACCTCGTGAAATCGCTCGTCGTAACCGCCGCCGCTGCCGTCCTGCTCGCTGCACCGGCCCTGTCCTTCGCCCAGTCGGCCCGGTCGCCCGTCACGCGCGCGCAAGTGCTGCAGGAGCTGATCAATCTCGAGTCGGTCGGCTACAACCCGGCGCGCGGCGAAGTCAACAACTATCCGGACGACATCATGGCGGCACAGGAACGACTCCACGAAAAGCGTCTCGCGGAACAGAAGGCAGCGCAGGCCGCCTACGGCCACGCCGGCGCACCGGCGACGGAATCGGGCGTGGCGACCAAGCCCGCACTGTAACGGCATGACGAAGCGCCGCGCCCGCGTGAACGATGTCATGCAGGCGCGGCGCGGTTGCGTTCGCTCGATTGGCTCGAAGAGAATACGCCGGCAGCTTGGCCATGCGCCGGTGCGCACCCGCCGCTCAGGCGGCTTGCGGTTCGCGATCGATCGCGTTCAGCATCTCGACGTCGCGCGCGATCATCCCCGGCACCTGGGCCCGCAGCATCTCGACCCAGGTCCGCACCTTCGCATCGACGAAGCGGCGCGACGGATACAGCGCGTACACGTTCATCTTCTGCAGGATATGCGCGGGCAGCACGCGGACGAGCGTACCGTCACGCAGCGCGTCGATCGCCGAGTACAGCGGCAGCATGCCAATCCCGATGCCGTCGCGGATGGCAAGCGCAAGCGATTCGGCCGTATTGGTCTGCACCGGCCCCGCGACGTGGATCTGCTCGACGCCTTCCGGCCCTTCGAGCACCCATTCGTGCGTCGGGAACGCCGGCGTGCACAGCGTCAGGCACGCATGCGCGGCGAGATCCTGCGGGCGTACCGGCGCGCCGTGGCGTTTCACGTAGTCGGGCGACGCGCACAGGATGCTGAAGGTCGAGCCGAGCAGGTGCGACACGAGTTCCGAATCGGGCAGCGACGACGCGGTCACGACGGCCATGTCGCTCGTGCCGTCGAACAGGTCCGGCATGCGCTGCGACAACGACAGTTCGATCGACACGTCCGGGAACTGCGCGTGATAGCGCGTCAGCGCAGGCAATACATAGTGATGACCGACGCTCGCGAAGCTGTGCATGCGCAGCACGCCGGCCGGCCGTTCGTGCGCGCAGCTCGCCTCTTCTTCCGCGCGGTCGACGTCGGCGAGGATCTGGCGGCAGCGGCGCAGATAGCTTTCGCCGGCCGACGTGAGCGCGAGACGGCGCGTCGAACGATTCATCAGGCGGGTGCGCAGGCGCGCCTCGAGTTCCGACACCGCGCGCGACATCGCGCCCGTCGTCGAATTCAGCGATTGCGCGGCAGCGGTGAAACTGCCCGTCTCGACGACGCGCGAAAACACCCGCATGTTTTGTAGGGTATCCATTCCTGTGAGCAACCTGTAGCGGAGCCGCTATTTTCCTCCACCGGATGCGACAGATTGTTACTCCGGCTGCAACTATCGTTTCCCCGCAGCTGCGTTAATGCGCGGGCGCCGCACTCCTACAATCGGCGCCTCAACAGTCGAACGGACCCGTTCGGACGCGCCGCGCACCGTGCCCGGCCCCGTACCGCCCCCCCTCTTTTCATGAAGCCACAACCTGTGATCGAGCGTCCTTCCATCGAACCGGCACGATGGAGAACCTGGCTCGATCCACTCGGCGCCGCGGCACGCGACTGGGCCGCGAGCGACGGGCTGATCTGGCTGCACCTCGCGAAAACCGTGTTCGCGGCGCTTCTCGCGATGGGCATCGCGATGCGCCTGGAGATGTCGCAGCCGCGCACGGCGATGACGACCGTGTTCGTGTTGATGCAGCCGCTGTCGGGGATGGTGTTCGCGAAGAGTTTCTACCGCGTGCTCGGCACGGCGGCCGGCCTCGTCGCCGCGCTCGCGCTCGGCGGGCTGTTCGCGCAGCAGCCCGAGCTGTACATGGCCGGCATCACGCTGTGGATCGGCACCTGCATCGCACTCGCGGTGCGCAACCGCCACTTCCGCTGGTACGGCTTCGTGCTCGCCGGCTATACGGCCGCGCTGATCGGCCTGCCGTCCGTGATGACCCCGCAGACGCTGTTCCAGTCCGCGCTCACCCGCGCCGCGGAAGTCGCGCTCGGCATCGCATGCTCGGGCGCGGTCAGCGCGCTGATCCTGCCGCTCAGCTCCGCGAAGGCGCTGATGCGTTCGCTGGGCACCCGCCACACGACGTTCGCGGCGTTCACGGCCGGCGCGCTCGCGGGCGACGTCGCCCGCGGCGATTTCGAACGGCGCTTCGCCGATTTCGTCGACGACATCGTCGGCTTCGAGGCCAACCGCGCGTTCGCGTCGTTCGAGGATCCGCACATTCGCGCGCGCAGCCGTCGCCTCGCGCGGCTGAACAGCGAGTTCATGAACGCGTGCACGCGGCTGCATGCGCTGCACCAGCTCGTCAAGCGACTGCGCGCCAATGGCTCGGACGCGGTGCTCGATGCGCTGGCGCCGCACGTCGACGCGCTCGCGCAACGCTTCGCCGCGCTGCGCGACGAGCGGCAGCGCGGCATCGCGCCGGCCACCGGCGCACTGCTCGAACTGCGCCGCTTCCACAGCGCGTTGCCGAAAGCCGCGCGGGCATCGCGGCGAACCATCGAGGAACACGCGGCCGGCGGCCTGCTCGACTTCGATACCGCGATCGAGCTGCTCTACCGCTTCATCGGCGAATATCTCGGCTACGCCGACACCTATGCGTCGCTCGACCAGGACGATCACGCGTTCGAACGCTCGGTCACGCATTACGCGGTGAAGACGAATTCGTTCTTCGTCGGGTTCGCGTTCCTGCGCACGATCGTCGCCGTCGGCGCGATGAGCGCGTTCTGGCTTGCGTCCGAATGGCCGAGCGGCCCGCTCGCCGTGATCGCCACCGCGATTGCGTGCGCGCTCAGCTCGACGTCGCCGCGCGCGCCGAAGTTCGTCGCGCAGATGAGCGTCGGCGCGGCGTTCGCGACCGCCGTCGGCTACGTGTTCCTGTGCTACGTGTATCCGAACATCGAGGGCTTCCCGCTGCTGTGCGCCGCGCTCGCGCCGGTGCTCGGCCTCGGCGCGTTTCTCGCGATGCGGCCGGGCTTGTCCGGCTACGGGATCGGCTTCGCGGTGTTCTTCTGCCTGCTCGCGGGGCCCGACAACGTGATCGCCTATGCGCCCGAGGTGCTGATCAACAACGGGCTGGCGATCGTCGTCGCGATGCTCGCGTGCTCGCTCGTGTTCGCGGTCGTGTTCCCCACCCACATGCCGTGGCTCACGGGCCGCATCGCGCACGACCTGCGCCGCCAGGTCACGCTGGCGTGCGAAGGGCCGACGGAGCGCCTCGCGCAGCGCTTCCAGTCGAGCACGCACGACCTGATGGCGCAACTGCGCACGCTGCTCGTGCGGCGCACGCGGCAGCATCGCGACGCGCTGCGCTGGATGCTGTCGACGCTCGAGGTCGGCCACGCGGTGATCGACCTGCGCGACGAACTGAACGCGTTCCGCGCATCGAAACCGCCGCAAACACTGCGCTGGACCGGCTCGATCGACGCGGTGCTGCACGAGTTGCCGCGCTTCTTCGACGACCCGACGCCCGGCCACCACGCGCGCACGCTGAAATCGGTGAACCTGGCGATCCGCGCGGCGCAGCACACGCTGCAGGCGTGGTATGCGGTGCCCGACGAGCGGCACCGGATGCAGCGCATCGTCGGCTGCCTGCACTTCATGCGCAGCGCGCTGCTCGACAAGGATGCGCCATTCAACCGGCATCGCCATTGACGATCGATGCGCGCGCAACGGGATCCTTGTTCCGGATGGAAATAAGCTCTACAGCCGCGGTGATTAATCTTTAAGCAGTGCGAGCCTATAGTTTCCTCACTGCCAGCGAGACTGGCACCCACCCAGGAGAAACCTAAATGAAGCCGCTGCACCTCGCCCTCGTTGCCCTGTCGCTCGCCGCTGCTGTTGCTCACGCACAGCCGGCACCGGCAGACGTCGCACAGCAACCGGCGAACCGCGCTGAAGCCGTGAAGGCCGCCGGCCGTGTCGATCGTTCGCAATCGAAGCAGGAAGACCCGAACGCGTGTGTCGGCCCCGTCAGCTTCTGCAACATCTACTTCGGCAGCTGAGCATGACGCCGCGTCGTCACGGCCAGGCCCGGACCGCCCGCAGCATCGCTTGCGCGGGCGAGCGGCGGCCCGGCCGATCGCGGCCCGGCCGATCGCCGCATCGCCGCTCCCCTTCGCGCCGCTTCGATTGAAGCGGCGCATGCCGTTTCAGGCGCCGCGCCCCGGCCGCCAGCCCACTTCGCGCAACGCATCCAGCAAGCGCGCCTGCCCCAGCCCTTCGACCCGCGCGCCGCGCGACTCGACGTCGCCGCCCGCGACGAGCGCATTCACGATCGCTTCCTCCACCGCTTCCGCCGCCGCGACGAACAGCGCGGAAATATGGTCGTTGTTGACCATCTTCACGCCGGTGGTCGGCGCGCCCTTGCTGCCGTAGTTCGCCGCCGGCAGGCCGTCGTTGCCGGTTGCAAACGCAAGGAAAATGTCGCCGCTCGAATCCTCCGTGCCGCCGCCGACACGCGCCAGCCCGACGCTCGCGCGCTGGGCCAGACGCGTGCACTGGTGCGGCAGCAACGGCGCGTCGGTCGCGATCGTCACGACGATCGAGCCCATCCCGGCCTCGCCTTGCGCGTCCGGCGCGCGGAACGGCGAAGGCACGTGGCGCAGCACTTCGCCGACCGGGTAGCCGGCCACGCGCAGCATTTCACGTACGCCGTAGTTCGCCTGCACGAGCGCGCCGACGGTCCACCCGCCCGCGCCGGCCGCGAGCACGCGCGACGCGGTGCCGATGCCGCCCTTGAACTCGTGGCAGATCATCCCCGTGCCGCCGCCCACGCCGCCTTCGACAACCGGCCCCGACTGCGCGGCGGCCAGCGCGCGCTGCACATGCGCGGCGCTCACGTGCTGGCCCCAGATATCGTTCAGCAGCCCGTCATAGGTTTCCATCACGACCGGCATGCACCAGTACACGCGGCCGGCCGCCGCTTCGCGCTCGTTCGCGATGAGCGCATCGCGCACCGCGCCGACGCTGTGCGTGTTCGTATAAGCGATCGGCGTGGTCAGCAGGCCGGCCTCGCGGATCCATTCGAGCCCCGTCGCGTCGCCGTTGCCGTTCAGCACGTGCACGCCCGCGAAGCACGGCGAATCGTGCGCGGCGCCCGCGCGCGGCTCGATGACGGTGACGCCGGTGCGGATCGACGCGTCGCCGTTCTCGACGTTCAGCGTGCAATGTCCGACCCGCACGCCCGGAACGTCCGTGATCGCGTTGAAGCGGCCCGGCGTGCCGAGTCCGATGCGGATGCCGAGATCCCTCGTGCGCATGATGCAATTCCTCCAGTCTTTCAATGGTTCGGTGTGTCAGTGTTTCGATACGGCAAGCTTTGATCCGCCGCTCAGAGCGTGCGGAAAGCTTCGCTGTGGCGCGCCCAGACCGCATACATCACGAGCGCGGCGACCAGCAACCCGGCAATGATGATCAGGTCGGTCGGCTTCGTGGCAGTCGCCAGCGTCGTGTAGAGCGTATAGGCCGCGCCGATTACCGCGACGAGCGGCGTCACGGGCCACAACGGCATCCGGTAATGATGCTCGACGTCACGGCGCACGAAGCGGCTCGCGAGCGCGGCCAGCCCGACGACCAGATAGATCAGCAGCAGCAGGTCGACCGTGAACGCGGTCAGTTCGTCGAGGCTCGACACGAACACGAGCCCCGCCGACGGTACCGCGAGCGCGATCGTGGCAAGCCACGGCGATTCGAAGCGCGGATGGATCGTCGAGAACGCGCGGTTGCAGGTGCGCGACCAGAGCGCGTGCCGGCCGCTGCTGTACAGCAGCCGGCCCATCGTGATCACGATCGCGATGATCGCGTTGAACACCGACAGGAAGATCCCGCCGCTGACCACGCGCGACACGGCCGGGTTGCTCAGCGAACGCACGACATAGCCGATCGGATCAGCGCTCTTCGTCAGCTCCGTCAGCGACGGCGCACCGAGCACGATCGCGGTGAGCGGAATGAGTTCGACGACGAGGATCACGAGCAGCGAGTAGATCACCGCCTTCGCGACATTGCGGTTGCCGCCGCGCAGGTCTTCCGCGAGATAGGCGGCTGAGCCGAAGCCGTTGTAGCAGAAGATCGCCGTGCCGATCGCCGGGACGATCGCGGCCAGCGTCGCCGGCACGAGCGCGTTGCCGCTCGCGACGACCGGTGCGATCAGCGCGTCGGCGCCGCGATGCGGCGACCCGAAGCCGAGGCCCGCGATCAGCATCAGCACGCCGATCTCGACGACGAGAAACGCGCCCGTGATCCACGCGTTCGTCTTGATGTTCAGCATGCCGAGCAGGTAGCTGAGCAGCACGATCGTCAGCGCGACCGACTGGTTGCTGAAATGCGTGCCGAGCGCGTTGTTCAGGTAGGGCGCGGCGCCGCTCGCGAGCACGGCCGGGATGAACACGCTGACGGACAGCACCGTGATGAAGGTCAGGTAGCCGGGCAGCGTGCCGAACACGCGCTTGGCCATCACGTACTCGCCGCCCGCGCTGCGGTGCGCGGCGCTCAGCTCCGCATAGCAGAGCGCGAACGCCAGCGCGAGCACGCCGCCGAGCAGGAACGACAGCACGGCGCCGCTGCCGGCCTGCTGGATCGCGAACGGCGCGATCACGAAGATCGAGCTCGCGGGCGTCACGCCCGACACGGTGATCATCACCGCATCGCGCACGCTGAGCGTCTGCGACAGCGCGCGCGGCGCGTCTTCCGTTGCAGGCGCCGCTTGCAGCGTGCCCGTCGATTCCGACATCATCGCCATTTCGTTCTCCTGTGCTTGGGTCAATCCTTTGCCACTCTTTTTTGAACGCCCATACTCGGGCCCGATTGATTGCGTGGCAGTCTAGGAAGCCAATTTCAGGACCGCTATTCCCCCTTCGTGTTACGCCCTTCCGGTGGTGGTATGGATCGTCTCTTTTCCGAAATCGCGATGCACCAGGCGCTCGGCCGCGCAATCGATCATCTCGGCCAGCCGCGCTTCTGGCGGTTCCTGGTGCTGCTGCTCAATGAAATGGCGCCGTTCGACAATGCGCTCGCGACCGCGATCGGCCGCGACGGCGTGCCGCTCGTGCTCGACGAATACGACACGGGCGGCACCGACGCCGCGTCGCCCGTGCCGCTCTACCTGAACGGCTTGTATCTGCTCGACCCGTTCCTGCAGGCCGCGCACGACGGGCTCGCCGACGGCTGCTACCGGCTCGAGGAAGTCGCACCCGACCTGTTCCGGCAGAGCGAATATTTCCTGAGCTACTTCCGCGATGCGGTCGGCGACGACGAGATCCAGATCCTCGTGCGGCCGAACGCCGACACCCTGCTGTCGCTGTCGCTCGGCGCGGGCACGCGGTTCGACGTCGAGCCGCTCGGCAAGCTGACGGCCGCGATGCCGTGGGTGCTCGCGGCGATCCGGCAGCACTGGCGGCTGGTGGGTGACGCGGCGCGCGCGACGCCCGATGCCGATCTCGGCGCGCGAGTCGAGCAGGCGCTTGCCCGCTTCGGCGCGGGCGTGCTGACCGATCGCGAGATGTCGATCGCGCGAATGGTGCTGCGCGGCAATTCGTCGAAGGCGATCGCCGAGCGGCTGGCGATCTCCCCCGAAACGGTGAAGGTGCACCGGCGGCATTTGTACGCGAAGCTCGGGATTGCGTCGCAGCCCGAGCTGTTTTCGCGCTTCATCCAGGCGCTGGGGGAAGACGCGGCCGGATGACGGCATCGGTGCCGACGGATGGCAACCGGCGTGGAATCGGGCACACTCCGGGAAGCGCCGCATGCCGTGGTCATCCTGCAAGGCCGATCCGGATGCACCGTCGACAACAGGATTGCCCGAAAACAGGAGCCCCGACTCATGTCGCTCATTCCGATCATCGGACTTGGCTGGCTGTTTCTGTGCGCGATCAGCGCCGCATCGATCGTGCTCGTCCCGCCCGTGATGCTGGTCGCCTGCCTGATGGGCAAGGACGTCTGGTCGCTCCTGACCCGCGGCCGGTTGCAGTTCGCATTCCTGGCCTACCTGGGTTCCGCACCGGTGCCGGCAGTCTTCACGTTCCTGCTGGAGGCTGGCGCCTCGGCCGGGAGTCACGGCGGCGTGGCGTCCGACAGCCTGCGCCGATGGAACGAGCAGTTCTTTTTCGTGTTCGTCGCGGCGGCGGCACTGAGCGGCCTGCTGTTGCTGGTGCGGCCGAAACACGGGAAAGCGGCGAACGCCGAACCGTCGCAGCCTGCGCGATAGCCGGCACGCGAACGACGGCGCGCCAAGCCGCCTGCCCGGGTCTCGAGCAGGGGCATCGTCCTGCGCTGATTCCCGCTACGTCTATGTCGACTTCCACTTCGCGCCGATCTGCGCGAGCCCGGCGTGCTTGAGATCGTCCGGCAACATCACCACGCGGAACTCGCAGTCCGCATTCAGCATCAAGAACCACGGCTCCGCGAGCGCCGGGATCTGCGACGGATCATTCAGGTCGACGATCACGACCGCCCCGCGCCCGCCGTTCTGCTCAGTGAAATACACGGCCTCGGGCTTGACCGCTTCGAGTATTCGCCCGATCACGTCGCCGACGCTGCCGTCGCGCACCAGCGTGTTGAACGGCTCATGAGGGATTCGTATGTTGAGAAGCATGCGCATGACCATCCTCCTTGGGCTGCGCCCGGCCTGGGCTCTTCAAGCATAGGTGCTGCGCGATGCCGCGCCAGGGGCGTCGAAGGCGGTTGCCGGCAGACATTCACATTCCGACGATTCGATTGCGTTGCGCGTCGCGAACGGCAAGCGTTCGCGACGCGCGAATCAGCCGAGCCTGCCGTCGCGTTCGATATCTGTCGTCGACTCGGCGGCCCGATCGCCCGGCCGTGCCGTCGGGATCACGCGGAACGCCCATCCGCCGCCGGCGCGATCGCGAGATGCAGCGGCCGGTCCGGCCGCAGCGTCACGTTCAGCACCGGCCGCGGCGGCATCATGCCGGGCTGTGCCGACAATTCGTAGCGCTGCAGGATCATCGCCGCGACGACCGTCATTTCCGTCATCGCCAGATGCTGGCCGAGACACACGCGCGGGCCCGTGCCGAACGGCATGTAGGTTCCGCGCGGTGCGGCCGGCGCGTCGTCGGCAAAACGCTCGGGGCGAAATACGTCGGGCGCGTCGAACCATCTGGCATCGCGCTGCATGAGTTGCAGCGGCAGCATGAACAGCGTCCGCGCGGGAAACTGCCACGGCCCCAGCACGACCGGCCGCGACGCGCGGCGGCTGATCAGGATCGGCGCCGACGGATACAGGCGCAGCGTTTCCTCGAGCGTGTGCGTCAGGTAGCGTAACGACGTGCGCGTCTCGGCGGACGGCGCGCAACCGCCCAGCACGCGCGACACTTCATCGCGCGCGGCGGCCTGCGCCGCCGGATTCGTCGCCATGCACCACGCCCACCAGGTCAGTGCCCCGGCCGTCGTCTCGTGGCCCGCGAGGAACGCGGTCATGCATTCGTCGTGCACGGCCTGCAGCGGCCATCGCCGCGCGTCGTCCCGATGCAGCCGCAACAAACGCGACAGCAGATCGTCGGGCCACGCACGCGCCGGCAGGTCGAGACGCGCATGCAGTTGCCGGTCGATCAGCCCGTTCAGCACGGCCATCGCCCGGGCCTTGCCGCGCTTCCACGGCACCCAGTCCGGCGTGCTCGCGGGCCAGTAAAAATCGGCGTTGGCCGCCGCGCTCACCGCTCGCACGGCTTCCTCGGCCGCGCGGGCATCGTCGCCGATCGCGTCGGAGAACATCGTGCGCATGATCACGTCCATCGCCAGCGACGTCAGCGCGCTTTCGATCGGCCAGTCCGGATCGCGCGCGGGCCACTGCGCGAGCGCATGTCCGGCCGTCGCCGCGATCGACGGCACGAACGTCTGCACCGCCTTCGGCATGAAATTCGGCTGCAACGCCTGCCGCTTGTCGCGCCACGCGTCGCCTTCGGCGATCAGCACGCTGTGGCCGTGGACCTGCGCAAACACGCGGACGGCGCGCTCCCAGCGCCCGAGCGCATCGTGATGCGTGACCAGGAGTTCGCGCACGAGCACGGGATCGGTCACGACCACCGCGTGCTCGGGCCACATTCGCAAGTGCATGACATCACCGTATTCGCGCTGCCAGCCGGCCAGCGTGCCGAGCAGGTCACGCGACATCGCGCGCAGCAGCCCCCAACCCGTCAGGCCGGCAGGCGGCCCCGGCGGCCATACGCCGGGCGGGTGAAGCACGGGCGCCGCCGCAGCAGTGCCCGTATGGAATGGACATGAGGATGTGGATCGCGTGTTCATGGGCCGGATTGTCCGCACCGGCATGGCGGCGGTCTTGAACGCAAACGACATCGACACGCGGCGGGCCGCTCCCTATACTCCAGCGTCATGTTCTCCGACCCGTCATCGATTCCGCCGTCGTGCCCCGATCCGCTGGCACGCGCCCCTCGCGTGCCGAGCGACGGCCGGGCGCCGCGTGGACGGCTGTACCCCGCGCCGGCTGCCCTGCAGGGCGCGGTGGTCGCGATCGTGTTGCACGATACGCGCGGGGTCGCATTGAGCGACGCGCAGCGGCTCTCGCATTTTCCGGCCACGCCGCTCGTGTGCGTGTCGTGGTATCGGGATCTCGACGTGGGCTTCGTCGAACACGCGGCCGACGGGCCCCGGTGGCGCCCCTTCGGTGCCGCGGCGACGCTGTCGGGCAGCCATTCGGCCCCGACCGTGGCCTGGGCGCCGACGGGTGGAAGGATCGGCATGATCTGCTTCACCGCCGATGCGGCGCGGGCGCTGTTCGGCATCGCGCTGGCGGACATCCACGATCGCGTGCTCGACGCCCATGCGTGCCTCGGCGACGACTGGCATCCGCTGCTCGATGCGCTGGTCGGCGCGGAACGCGATGCCGATGCGCTGGCGGCGATCGAACGTCATCTTGCACGTCGCTGGCAGACATTGCGGCCCGCCACGCCGCTGTCGTCGCTACGCAATGCGGGACGCAGTTGGGTCGAGCGCCTCGCGCTGCAGGCGCGCGAATGGCGGCATACCCACAGCCCGCGCCAGGTCGAGCGACGGATCAAGACCTACAGCGGCCGATCGCTGCGCGAATGGCAAACGCTCGTCAGGACGGAAAGCGCGTTCTTCGCGGCGCGCGACCGGTACGAAGCCGGCGCCGCGTTCAACTGGGCCACGCTGGCGCTGGACGAGGGGTTCGCCGACCAGGCGCACCTGAGCCGCGAGGTCAAGCGCATCACCGGTTTCTCGCCGAGCGAATTCACGCAACGCTTCATCGACGACGAATCGTTCTGGATGTATCGGCTGTGGGTGTGACGCGACGGCGATCGCGCTTCGGCCGCCGTTGCCGTACCGGCTCCCGGTTGCCTGATCCAACCCGTGCGGGCACGATGGGCGCGGACCCTGCGCATGCCTGTCGTCCGCTGCCCATCCCGCCCCTCACGTGACTTCACCCATGTCATTACGCGCATTCAGAACGCTGGTCGCCATCGCCCGATACCGGACGTTCGCGCGCGCCGGCGAAGCCATCGGCCTCACGCAATCGGCGGTGAGCCTGCAGATCAAGACGCTCGAAAGCGAATACAACGTGCAGTTGTTCGATCGCTCGCGCCGGCAGCCGGTGCTCACCGAGGCCGGCAACATCCTGCTGGCCCAGGCCGAGCAGGTGCTCGCGATGGTCGACCGGATTCCCGACGCGCTCAGCGACGAGAAGAAGCTGGTCGGCCGCCTGCGGATCGGCGCGATCCAGACCGCGCTGTCCGGCCCGCTGCCCGACGCGCTGCTCGCGCTGCGCGCGGCGCACCCGCGGCTGCGCGTGCACGTGTCGGCCGGGATGTCGGCCGAACTCGCGAACCGCGTCGCGGCCGGCGAACTCGATGCGGCGATCACGACGCGCCCCGTGCGCCCGCATCCGGCGGAACTGACGTGGACCACGCTGTACGAGGACCGCTTCTGGCTGCTCGCGCCGCCGGACCAGGCGGAACGCGATGCGGTCACGCTGCTCGATTCGCTGCCGTTCATCCGCTTCGATGCGCAGGCATGGGCCGGCCGCATGATCGCCGCGGAGCTGCGCCGCATTGGCGTGCGCGTGCGCGAGGAGATGGTGCTGGACAGTGCGGAAACGATCGCGCGCATGGTCGCGAGAGGGCTCGGCGCGGCGATCGTCGCGCTCCCCGATGCGACGCTCGCGCGGCTGCCGCCCGTCACGCGCTTGCCGTTCGGCCAGCCGCAGATGGCGCGCGCGGTCGTCCTGCTCGAACACCAGTCGCGTCCGGCCGAGCGTTTCGCACGTGCGCTGGCAACAGAAGTCACCGCGTCATCGATGAGAATTTCTCATTGAACACCCGATAATTAACCATTATTCCTGTTGCTTGCGCGTGTTAACTTGGCGGCATCGTCATTCTTTCGATTGCGTGTCGCCATGTTGCCCGCCGGATGGATTCCCGCCTCGTTCCGCCGTTTTGCGTGCCCGCCGATCTCGGCGGCCCGCACCACCCGCACGGCTCGCGTGAAGGCGCGTCGATGATCGGCCCGATCCTGCTCGCGCTGGCGCCAGTTGCGCTGCTGGTCGCGTTCGGCCACGGCCTGCGGCGCACGGGCTTCATCGGCGATGCGTTCTGGCCGCAGGCCGAGCGGCTGTGCTACTACGTGCTGCTGCCCGCGCTGTTCGCGGACAGCCTCGCGAACGCACGACTGCAATCACTGCCCGTTGTACCGCTCGCGGCGGCACTGGTCGGTTCGACCGCACTCGCCGCGGCGCTTCTCCTGCTAGTCCGCCGGTTCGTGCGGGTCGACGGCGCCGGCTTCACGTCGGTGTTCCAGGGCGCCGTGCGCTTCAACAACTATGTCGGCACCGCATTGGCGGCTGGCCTGTTCGGCGCAAAAGGCATCGCGCTCGCGGCCGTATGCGTCGCGGCGATCGTCCCGACCGTCAACCTGATGTGCGTGCTCGTGTTCGCGCGCTACGGCGACACGCGGCTCGGCGCGGCGGCGCTCGCGCGCCAGATCCTGTCGAATCCGCTCGTCGTCGCGTGCGCGCTCGGGATCGCGATGCAGGCCGGCGGCGTCACGTTCCCGGCGGCCGTCGAGCCTGCCGTGCGCGCGCTCGGCGTCGCGTCGATGCCGCTCGGCCTGCTGTGCGTGGGCGCGGCGCTGCAATTCGATGCGGCGCGTGCGTGGCTGCAGCCGGTATGCGTCGCGTCGGCGTTCAAGTTCATGGCGATGCCGCTCATCACGCTCGCCGCCGGCCGCCTGTTCGGGCTCGGCGATACGGCGCTGACCGTCGCGCTGCTGTTCCAGGCGCTGCCGACGTCGTCGGCGTCCTACATCATGGCGCGCCAGCTCGGCGGCGACGCGCCGCTGATGGCCGGCATCACCGCGTTCCAGACAGTCGCCGCGGCGCTCGCGATGCCGATCGTGCTGACCGCGCTCGCGTCGGCGCCCGTGTTTCGCTGACGACGCAACATCCGCCCGCATTCCCCGGAATCGAGACTGCCAGCCGGCCATCGCGCGATTCGGCATCGTCGGCCGCGCGCGGTCGCTCACGCGTTGCCGCAGGCGCAAACCAAGAAACCCCGTCACATGAACGCCCCCGCCCCGCCCGCCGCCCTTGTCGCCACCCGGCCGCACGCGGCCATCTACGTGAAGCTCACGCTCGTCGCGCTGTTCTGGGGCGGCACGTTCATCGCGGGCCGGATCCTGGCCGCGTCGATGTCCGCGACCGCCGCGGCCACCGGCCGCTTCGCGATCGCCGCGCTGCTGCTGGTCGTGCTGACGTGGAAGATCGAAGGCGGGCTGCCGAGGCTGAGCGGCCGTCAGATCCTGACGACCTTCGGGCTCGGCGCGACCGGCATCTTCCTGTACAACGTGTGCTTTTTCGCGGCACTGGCGCGGATGCCGGCGGGCCGCACCGCGCTGTTCGTCGCGCTGAACCCGGTGGCCACTGCCGTGCTGCTGTCGATCGTCGTGCGCGCGGAGCGCCTGTCGCTGTCGCGCTGGGCCGGCATCGCCGTCGCGCTGTTCGGCGCGCTGGTCGTGATCAGCCGCGGCGACTTGCTGCGGGTGCTGACCGATCTCGGCGACACGTTCGGCTCGGGGGAACGCTTCATGCTGTGCGCGGTGCTGAGCTGGGCCGCCTATACGGTGATCGGCCGACGCGCGCTCGACGGGCTGTCGCCGCTCGCGGCCACGACGTATGCGGCGCTGTGGGGCCTCGCGCTGCTGATCGGCGCGCACCTGTTCGGCTCGCCCGCCGGCAACGGCACGCCGCTGACGTGGCAGGCCGTCGCGTCGATGCTCTACCTCGGCGCGATCGGCACGGTGGTCGCGTTCGTCTGGTATTCGCAGGGGATCCGCGAACTCGGGCCGGCCCGTGCGGCCGTGTTCACCAACCTGGTCCCCGTGTTCGGCGTGCTGCTGTCGGTCGCGCTGCTCGGCGAGCCGTTGTCGCCGTCGATGCTGGCCGGCGGTGCGCTCGTGATCGCGGGCGTCGCGCTGACCAATCGCGCGAGGCGCTGACGCATCGGCATGCGTCCCTCGCGCCTAAGGGGACGGATGTCGAATCCCGGCGCCGAAGCATGACGGCCGTCGTGTCACGCCCACGCGCGGCCGATACGCCCCCCGATGTTCTCGCAGCCCCGCCAAAAACCGCCTATCGTGAATGGAGCGCCCCGTTCACCGCCACTCGACCCTGCGTCGCTCGCACCGGCGGTCACGGCACCGCGTTCCGGCACCATTCATCGCGATCCCGGCGCACGCTCGCCCGTGCGCGATCGCGGCCGCCCACCGGATTACAGGAGGCCCTCATGAAAGCCGCGCTGCTCGTCAGTTCCGCCCTGCTCGCCATTGCATCCGCTTCGGCGTCGGCCCAAGGCTCGATCACGAAAGTCGAAAACGGCGCGCTCGTCGCCGCAAACGGGATGACCGTCTACACGTTCGACAAGGACAAGGCCAACGCCGGCACCAGCGCGTGCACCGGCCAGTGCGAATCCTTCTGGCCACCGTACAAGGCCAGCGCGACCGACGTTCCGGTCGGGCCCTACACGATCGTCAAGCGCGACGACGGCAGCCCGCAATGGGCGTACAAGGGCAAGCCGCTGTACTTCTTCTCGAAGGACATGAAACAGGGCGACCGCAACGGCGACAACTTCAAGGACATGTGGCACGTGGTGGCACCGTAACCTTCCTCCCGCCGTCGTCCGCGCGCGCCGCGCGGACGTGAAAAAGCCCGCGCGGATCGTCGATCCGGGCGGGCCTTTCCGCGGTCACGCCGGCCGCCTTGCATTGCGTTGCCCGCCGTCAGACAGGCAGGCGATGCATGCAGCCGGATGGCGCGTCAGCGGTTCGACGGGAAGCTGAACACGGTGCCTTCGCGCACGCCGGCCGACGGCCAGCGCTGCGTGATCGTCTTGCGCTTCGTGTAGAAGCGCACGGCGTCCGGGCCGTACGCGTGCAGGTCGCCGAACAGCGAACGCTTCCAGCCGCCGAACGAGTGGTACGCAACCGGCACCGGCAGCGGCACGTTGATGCCGACCATGCCGATCTGGATGTTGTCGCCGAAGTAGCGTGCGGCCTCGCCGTCGCGCGTGAACAGGCACGTGCCGTTGCCGTACTCGTGCGCGTCGATCAGCGCCATCGCCTCGTCGAGCGACTTCAGGCGGATCACGCCGAGCACCGGCCCGAAGATCTCGTGCTGGTAGATCGGCATGCCGGGCTTCACGTTGTCGAACAGGCACGGGCCGAGGTAGTAACCGCCGTCGTGACCGTCGACCTTCACGCCGCGGCCGTCGACGACGAGCGTCGCGCCCGCTGCCACACCGGCTTCGACGAAGCCCGTCACCTTCTCGAAATGCTGCTGCGTGACGAGCGGGCCCATGTCGACGCCCGCGCCGTTGCCCGGGCCGACCTTCATCTTCTCGATCTCGGCCTTCAAGCCCGCGACGACCTGGTCGCCCGTCTCGTCGCCGATCGCGACGACCAGCGGAATCGCCATGCAGCGCTCGCCGCACGAACCGTACGCGGCGCCCATCAGCGCGTTCACCGCGTTGCCGATGTCGGCGTCCGGCATCACGACCGCGAAGTTCTTCGCGCCGCCGAGCGCCTGCACGCGCTTGCCGTGCGCGCAGCCGGTCGAGTAGATGTATTCGGCGATCGGCGTCGAGCCGACGAAGCTCACCGCCTTCACGCGCGGGTCGGTCAGCAGCGTGTCGACCGCTTCCTTGTCGCCGTTCACGACGTTCAGCACGCCCGGCGGCAGGCCGGCCTCGAGCGCGAGCTCGGCCATGCGCAACGTCGACGACGGCGTGCGCTCCGACGGCTTCAGCACGAACGTGTTGCCGCACGCGACGGCCATCGGCCACATCCACAGCGGCACCATCACCG
This sequence comes from Burkholderia sp. Se-20373, assembly GCF_017104705.1. Lineage (NCBI taxonomy): Bacteria > Pseudomonadati > Pseudomonadota > Betaproteobacteria > Burkholderiales > Burkholderiaceae > Burkholderia > Burkholderia sp. Se-20373. Next base: position 48,457 of record NZ_JAAGPH010000031.1, read on the forward strand.
GGAAGTTGAACGGCGTGATGCCGGCCGCGACGCCGAGCGCCTGGAACTCGCTCCACGAATCGATCGCGGGGCCGACGTTCTTGCTGTGCTCGCCTTTCAGCAGCTCGGGCACGTAGGTCGCATATTCGACGTTCTCGATCCCGCGCTGCAGTTCGCCCATCGCATCGGCGAGCACCTTGCCATGCTCGGCGGTGATCAGCGCGCACAGCTCGTCGGCGTGCTCCTCGAGCAGCGTCTTGAAGCGGCTCATCACGCGGGCGCGCTTCAGCGGCGGCGTATTGCGCCAGGCCGGGAACGCGGCCTGCGCGGATGCGATCGCGGCTTCGACGGTCAGCTTGTCGGCGAGCGCGACGCTCTTGTGCGATTCGCCGGTAGCCGGATCGAACACCGGCTGGACGCGGCTGCCGCCGCCGACGCGCTTGCCGTCGATCAGGTGGCCGACGGTGGAGGTTACGTTGCTGTCGTGTTTCATCGTTGAGGCTCTTTCGTGAATTCGGTTATCGCTCAGGGCAAGCCGCGGCTCAGTCCACTTCGTTCAGCGCGTCGGACAGCGCGTTGACCAGGTTGTCGATCTCGCGCTTCTCGGAGATGAACGGGGGCGCCAGCTGGATCGTGTCGCCGCCGTAGCGCACGTAGAAACCCTTCGCCCAGCAGCGCATCGCGATCTCGTACGGGCGCCGGGCCGGCTCGCCCGGCAGCGCCGCGATCGTCAGGCCGGCAGCCAGCCCGTAGTTGCGGATGTCGGTGATGTGGCGCTGGCCCTTCAGCCCATGCACCGCGGCCTCGAAATGCGGCGCGAGATCGCGCACGCGGGCCACCGCGTCTTCCTTCACCAGCAGGTCGAGCGCCGCGACGCCGGCCGCGCATGCGACCGGGTGCGCCGAATACGTGTAGCCGTGCGGGAACTCGAGCATGTACTCGGGGCCGCCCGCGGCCATGAACGTGTCGTAGATTTCCTTCGTCGCGATCACGCCGCCGAGCGGCTGCACGCCGTTCGTGACCTGCTTCGCGAAGTTCATGATGTCCGGCACCACGCCGAACGCATCGGCGCCCGTCATCGCGCCGGCCCGGCCGAAGCCCGTGATGACTTCGTCGAAAATCAGCAGGATGTCGTGCGCGGTACAGATGTCGCGCAGGCGCTTCAGATAGCCCTTCGGCGGCACGACCACGCCCGCCGAACCGGAGAACGGCTCGACGATCACGGCCGCGATGTTCGATGCATCGTGCAGCGCGATCAGCTCGAGCAGGCGGTCGGCCAGTTCGGCGCCGTGCTCGGGCATCCCGCGCGAGAACTTGTTGTCGGCGAGTTGCGTATGCGGCAGGAAGTCGGCGTCGAGGCCCTGGCCGAACAGCTTGCGGTTCGGCCCGATCCCGCCGACCGAGATGCCGCCGAAGTTCACGCCGTGATAGCCCTTCTCGCGGCCGATCAGGCGCGTCTTCGTGCCCTTGCCCTTTGCGCGCCAGTACGCGCGGGCCAGCTTCAGCGAGGTATCGGCCGCTTCCGAACCCGAACCCGTGAAGAACACGTAGTCGAGGCCGGCCGGCGTCAGGTCCTTGATCTTGTTCGCGAGCTCGAACGATTTCGGATGGCCGAACTGGAATGCCGGCGCGTAGTCGAGCTGCGCGACCTGGCGGCTCACGGCTTCGACGATTTCCGTGCGGCCGTGACCCAGGCCCGTGCACCAGAGACCCGACAGGCCGTCGAAGATCTTGCGGCCTTCGGCGTCCGTGTAATACGCGCCCTTGCCCGACACGATCAGGCGCGGATCGGCCTTGAACTGGCGGTTGGCCGTGAACGGCATCCAGTGCGCGTCGAGCCACGCGGCGTCGGTGCGGAGGGTGGTTTCGTCGTGCTGGGCGGTGGTGATGTCGGTCATGTCGGTCGGCGCGGGGCGCCCCTCCTCCTTATGTTGATATTGCGCATTGTCGGGAGGCCAATTAGTCTTTTGAATATCGCAATATCAATGTTCACTTGCGCATCTATGCAAGCAAAGCAACCGAAGAGTCGCGCGCTGCTCGGGCAGCTCAGCGACATGGATCTCCGCCTGCTGCGGGTCTTCAAGGGCGTCGTGCAGTGCGGCGGGATGGCCGCGGCCGAACTGGAACTGAATATCGGCATCTCGACGATCAGCCGGCACGTGAAGGATCTGGAAACGCGCCTCGGCCTCGTGCTGTGCCGGCGCGGCCGCGCGGGCTTCACGCTGACGCCCGAGGGCCAGACGGTGTACGAGGAGACGCTGCGGCTGCTCGCGTCGATGGAAGCATTTCGCAGCAGGATCGACGGCATTCACGACCGGATGGGCGGCGAACTGCACATCGCGGTATTCGACAAGACGGCCACCAACGCGAACGCGCGGCTCGGCGACGCGATCCGCCAGTTCGCCGACGAAGCGCCCGACGTCGCGCTGAACCTGCATGTCGCGTCGATCAACGAGGTCGAGCGCGGGATCATCGACGGCAGCTATCAGGTCGGGATCATTCCCGCGCACCGCAACTCGGGCAGCCTCGTGTATTCGGAGCTGTTCGACGAACGGATGCTGCTCTACTGCGGCCGCCAGCATCCGCTTTACGATGCGCCGCACGGCAAGCTCACGTGGACGACGATCCGCAACCATGCGTTCGCGGGCCTCGGCTTCCATTCCCCGAACATGGAGCTGAGCCATCGCGCGAAGCTCACGCGCAGCGCGACCGCGTCGGACCAGGAGTCGATCGCGACGCTGATCCTGTCCGGCCGTTATCTCGGCTTCCTCCCCGACCATTACGCGGAAAGCTTCGAAAACAAGGGGCTGATGCAGCCGATCGCGCCGCACCGGTTCAATTACCGGTGCCGGTTCGTGAGCCTGCTGCGGCGCTCGCCGCGGCCGTCGCGGGCGGCATTGCTGTTTCAGTCGTGTCTGGAAGCCGCGCATGCGGCGGCGCGGCCGGTCGCTTAACGGCCGTCGTGGCTGAGTGGCTGAGTGGCTGAGTGGCTGAGTGGCTGAGTGGCTGAGTGGCTGAGTGGCTGATTGGCTGATTGGCTGATTGGCTGACTGGCCGAGTGGCTGGCTGAGCGGCGAAGTAGTCGGCTATGCAGCCTGCGACGGCTCAGCGGTCAATCAGACACCCTCGCTGCTGCCCGCCTGCGCACGCATCCGCTTCATGAAATGCGTCGCGACGAGCGCCGCGGTAAAACCGGACATCGCGCCGACACCGAGCGCCCAGCGCGGGCCGAGATGATTCGCGACCCAGCCGGCCACCGGCGCGCCGATCGGCGTGCCGCCGAGCGCCACCGCGAGACGCAGCGCCATCACGCGGCCACGCATCGCTGGCTCGGTCGACAACTGCACGAGGCTGTTGGTCGAGTTCATGAAAGTGATCGCGGCGATCCCGGTCAGCACGAGCGCGGCGCCGAACAGCCAGTAACCCGGCGCCAGCGCCGCCAGCGTGCAGCCGAGCCCGAACAGCGCCGCGCCGATCCACAGATGCCGGAAACGCGGCCGGTCGCGGCGCGCCGCGAGCAGCGCACCGGTGATCGTGCCGACGGCCATCATCGACGACAGCACGCCGAAGCCACGTGCGTCGACGTGAAACACGCTGGCCGCCATCGTCGAGATGAACAACTGGAAATTGAGCCCGAACGTGCCGATCAGGAACAGCATCACGAGGATCGCCTTCAGGTCCGGGCGCTGCCACACGTAACGGAACCCGTCGAGCAGGCTCCCGCGCGAGCGGTCGGCCCGCGCATGGGCACGAAGCTCGTCGGCACGCAGCATCGACAGCGACGCCAGCACCGCGACGAAGCTGAGCCCGTTGAGCAGGAACGCCCAGCCGGTGCCGACCGACGCGATGATGAAGCCGGCCACCGCCGGCCCGATCATCCGTGCCGCGTTGAACGACGTCGAGTTGAGCGCGACGGCGTTCGCCAGCTCCCGATCGGCGACCAGCTCGGCAACGAACGTCTGCCGCACCGGCGCATCGAACGCCGACGCACAGCCGAACAGGAACGCGAACAGATACACGTGCCACAGCTGCGCGACGCCGGTCACCGTCAGCAGCCCTAGCAGGAGCGCAAGCCCGCCCATCAGCGCCTGGGTCGCCATCAGCAGCTTGCGCTGGTCGAAACGGTCGGCCGCGTAGCCCGTCCACGGCAGCAGCAGAAGTTGCGGGCCGAACTGCAGCGACATCACGATGCCGACGGCCGACGCGTCGTGATGCGTGAGCTGCGTGAGGACGAGCCAGTCCTGCGCGGTGCGCTGGATCCACGTGCCGATGTTCGACACGAGCGAGCCGATCGCCCACACCCGATAGTTGAAGCTGCGAAGCGAGCGGAAGACGCCCGCCGCCGGCACGCTCATGGCCGCTCCCGGTCGGGCTCGTTGCCGCCGTGCAGCTCACCGAAGCGCCGCGCGAGGAACAGCCCGAGCAGAAGGATGCCGAGGCCGAACGCCGCCGCGTCAGCCGTGACGCGGAGGTCGAAGTCGCCGACCCTGCACACCAGCACGTAGGCAATCACGAGGTTCGCGACACCCCACAACACATTCACCGTGGACGACGACAACCCGCGCCCGGGCGGATTCGCGAACGGGGTCTGGAACGGCTCCCCGCGCAACCCGCTGACGAGATGCGGCACGACGTTCGCGAGAAACGCGCCGCCGAAGAAATACGACACGAGATGCGGGAGGTTCATGCGGATTGCCCTTTCGGCTAGCGGGTCGATGCGGGTCGACAGGGGTTACGAACGCGGCGGTTCCTGGAATTCGGCGAGCCGCTGCAGCAGCTTCACGGCCGATGCCAGCTCGGCCTGCTCGGCCTCCGACAGTTGCGCGTGCAGCGCGCGGAACAGCCAGTCGTCCTTGGCCGCGCGGTTGGCCTGCAGCGCCTTGCGGAAACCAGGCGTGAGCGCGATCAGCGTCTGCCGGCCGTCGGTGGGATCGGGCTCGCCGATGACCGCGCCCAGCGTCTCGAGCGTCGCGACCGTCACACGCATCGACTGCGGCCGCACGCTCTCGGCGCGCGCGAGCGCCGACACGGTCGCAGGGCCGTCGCGGTCGAGCCGCAACAGCACCGACTTCTGCGATGCCGTCAGGTCGTTCGGGTGGACCTGCTCCCGCATCCGTCGCATCAGCTTGCCGACCGAGATGCGGAGTTCGCCGGCAAGGCCGGCCAAGGGGAGCGCTTCGGGGGGAGTCGATGGCGTGTTCATGAAGCCACGATAGCAGATATGCAGTCAAACTGTACAGTTTAGCTGCATATTTCAGGTTGTAAGAATCGCCGCTCCCCCTGAGCCCGAAAGCCGATGCGAAACGTCCCGTTCGGCTGCGCGAGCCGGCTCTGCGATAATGCGGGCTCCCCATTGCCGCTCTGCCGCCCGCCATGACGCAGCCGTCCGCCCCGCTCTCCACCGACCTGCCGCCGATCTCATGCCTGCCCGGCGATGCGCTGCCGTGGCTGCCGATGAGCGCCGACCTGCCGGGGCTGGCGATCAAGTACCTGCACATCAATGCGGCCGAGGACACCCTCACCGCGCTGCTGAAGATGCCGGCCGGCGGCACGCTGCCGCGCCACCGTCATGAAGGCGAGGTGTTCGTCCATACGTTGCAGGGGGCGTGGCGCTACCGCGAATACGACTGGGTGGCGCACGCCGGCTCGACGGTGCTCGAGCCGGCCGGCTCGGTGCACACACCGGAAACGCTCGGTGCGCCGGGTGAGGACGTGATCACGCTCAACGTGATGCGCGGCGATCTCGTGCTGCTCGACGACGACGGCCGCGAGACCGCGCGCGAGAACTGCCGCGTCGCGCTGCTGCGCCAGCGCAAGCATGCGCGTACGGCGCCGGACGACGCCGCGCCGTTCGTCACGCGTTAACGCAGGCGCCACCGTCGCGTCACGATCCGCGTGGCGCTCGCGTTCCTTGTCGACCGGATGGCCGCCGGTGCGCTTCGCCGGCCGCCCCGATCGTCACCGAACGCGCCGGAAAAATGTCCGAATATCGTCGGCCAGGCGATCCGGCTCTTCCATCGCCGCGAAATGGCCGCCGCTCGGCATGTCGGTCCATTGCACGACGTCGAACACGCGTTCGAGCCAGCTGCGCGGCGGACGGCTGATTTCCTTCGGAAAGCGCGCGAACGCGACAGGCACCGTCACGCGTTGCCTGGCTGCGAAGCGCATGGGCTGCAGGCGGTTTTCCCAATACATCTGCATGGATGAGCCGATGCAGCCGGTGAACCAGTAGAGCGAGATGCCGGTCAGCAGCGCATCGTGCGAAAACCGCCGTGCGACGTCGCCGTCGCAATCGCTCCATGCACGGAATTTCTCGGCGATCCAGGCGGCCAGTCCGGCCGGCGAATCGTTGAGCGCGACGGCCAGCGTCTGCGGCTTCGTCATGTGCACATGCGCGTAGCCGCCTTCCAGCGCGGCCCACTCGCCGCGCTGCGTCACGAAGGCCCGTTCGTCGTCGGTCAGCGGCACGGCCGCGTCGGCCGGCGGTTCGTAGCTGCCGGGCAGGTAGTTCAGGTGGATGCCGTCCACCCGGTCGGCATGCCGCGCGCCGAGCGCGATCGACACACCTGCGCCGAGATCGCCGCCTTGTGCGCCGAAGCGTCGATAACCGAGGCCGGACATCAACGCCGCCCAGCAGTCGGCAACCTGCAATGCCGACGTGCCGGGCGCCGTTGGCGCGGGCGAGAACAGGAAGCCGGGCAGCGACGGTACGACGACATCGAATGCGTCGTCAGGATCACCGCCGAATGCGGCCGGATCGCAAAGGCGCTCGATCAGCGCGGCGAATTCGAACACGGAGCCCGGCCAGCCGTGCGTGATGACGAGCGGATAAGGTCTTGGTCCCGCCCCGCGCCGATGGATGAAATGCACGCGCTGCCCGCCTGCGTCCGCGACGAACTGCGGCAACCGGTTCAGCGCACGCTCCTCCGCGCGCCAGTCGAAGCGCTCGGCCCAGTAGTCGGTCAGTTCGCGCAGCCACGCGCCGTCCACACCCTGCTGCCACGGCTCGGCGGGCGTGAGCATCGGCGGGCGACGGGCGCGCAGGCGCCGGCGCAGGTCATCCAGCGCGTGATCGGGTATCGCAATCTCGAACGGCTCGGCGTGCATGGTGTCTCCTCACGAAGCGTGCCGGAGATTCTGCGCGATTTTTCCGACGCTCGCTGGCGTGTCGCCCCGCGGGCATCAGCCCGCTTCCCGCTCGTCCGTACGCGCGTCACGCCGCATCGCCTGCGGCGGGACGCCGAACCCGCGCACGAACGCCTCGCGCATGTGCCGACGGTCGCGAAAGCCGTTTTCCTTCGCGATCACGTCGAGCGAATGGCGGCTCTGCTCGATCATCAGGCGCGCCGCCTCCAGCCGCAGCCGCTCGATCGCCTTCGCCGGCGACTGCCCCGTTTCGAGCGTGAACACGCGGCTGAACTGGCGCGGGCTCAGGTGGACGGCTTCGGCGAGATCCTCGACGGTCAGCGCGCGGCCGAGATTCCGCCGCGCATAGTTCAGCGCGTTCTGGATCCGGTCGGATTTCGGTGCGAGTTCCAGCATTTCGGAATGCTGCGACTGGCCCCCGGCGCGCCGCTGGTGCATCACGAGCTTGTGCGCGACCGAGCGGGCGGCATCGCCGCCGAGATCCTTTTCCACCATCGCAAGCGCGAGGTCGAGGCCGGCCGTCATCCCGGCCGACGTCCAGATCGGGCCGTCGACGATGTAGATCCGGTCGTCCTCGACGCGGATCTCCGGATAGCACCGCTGCATGTCGCGGCCGAACGCCCAGTGCGTCGTCGCGCGGCGCTGCGCGAGCAGCCCGGCTTCGGCCAGCACGAACGCGCCCGTGCAAATGCCGGCGACCCGCCGCGCGCGTGCATGGGTGCGGCGCAGGAACGCGACGACGCCGGCCGGCGCCGGCGAAGCGAGCGGATCGTTGACGCCCGCGACGATCCACGTATCGACGGCGATCCGCCCGCGCAGCGCGTGCGTGGCGACCGGCAGCCCGAGCGACGAGCGCACGTCGCCGCCGTCGACCGAATAGTTGGCCATCCAGTAGAAAGGCTCGCTCATGCCCATGTTCGCGTACTCGAACACCGATTGCGCGGCGAGCGCCATGATCTGGAAGCCGTCGCTGATCAGAAAGCCGATGCGGTGCATGTGAGTTCTCCCGTCCCGGGCGAATGGGTCGGCCCGATGTCATGAATCATACCCATCTACGTCATTTGTGTCGCAACGATTCGGGACCAGAATGGCTTCACGCCATCCGGCCATTTCCCTCGAAACGGAGCACATCATGACGCAAGCACATCGCGGTACCGCCCTCATTACCGGTGCCTCGTCGGGCATCGGCGCCGTCTACGCGGATCGCCTCGCGCGCCGCGGCTACGACCTGATCCTGGTCGCGCGCAACCGCGACCGCCTGGCCGCCCTCGCCGACCGCATCACGAACGACACGCGGCGCAGCGTCGAGATCATCGACGCCGACCTCAACGACCGCGCCGCACTCGCCGCCGTCGAGGCGAAGCTGAAGCAGGATGCGAGCATCACGCTGCTCGTGAACAACGCGGGCATCGGCACGCACACGCCGCTGCTCGACAGCGACGTCGATGCGATGACGCGGATGATCGACCTCAACGTGACCGCGCTCACGCGCCTCACCTATGCGGCGGTGCCCGGCTTCGTCGCCCGCGGCAACGGCGCGGTGATCAACATTTCGTCGATCGTCGCGATCTCGCCGGAAACGCTGAACGGCGTGTACGGCGGCAGCAAGGCGTTCGTGCTCGCGTTCAGCCAGTCGCTGCATCACGAACTCGCCGACAAGGGCGTGCAGGTGCAGGCCGTGCTGCCCGGCGCGACCGCCACAGATTTCTGGCAAACGGGCGGCCTGCCGCTCGAGCACCTGCCGAAGGAAATCGTGATGTCGGCGACCGACATGGTCGACGCGGCGCTGGTCGGCTTCGATCGCGGCGAACGCGTGACGATTCCGTCGCTGCACGCGGGTGACGAATGGGCCGCGTACGAGGCCGCGCGCCGCACCATGGCGCCGCACCTGTCGGCCGACACGCCCGCGCCGCGCTATTCGACGGCGGGCTGACCACGCGGCATCCCGCAGGTCGAAAGCAACCGGCACGTCGAACCCGGGAGGTGCCGCGGAACACGGTGATACGTGGCGAGTCGCCCGTCATCATCCGCGGTTCCGCGGCACGTTTCCGGGCCGATGCGGATCGATGAATTCGTCTGCGGAAACACGCGACGGATTATTTCCCGGTCGGCATAAATGTCGCGCGCCGACCGACGATTCCGGTTCGCTTGCCACGCATTCCGCGCAACAGTAAGCTCTGCGATTGCAGTCCCCAAGCGACCTCGTTCGACCGGCATTCGTCCGATCACGAGGGCAATCGTCCGTTGCGGAATTCGACCATGCAGGCCCGTATGTTCATCACCGAGACCGGCAACGCGCCGGCCTCCGCGCGCGGGTCGGCCGACCGTCGGCCCGCGCTCCCACCCCTGCCTGAACTGGACACCGTCTGCCGTGTCGCACGTGCGTATTTCGGTGCGGCCGGCGCGTTCGTCGCGCGCGTCGACGCCGATGCGCCACGCGTGCTGGCCGCCGACGGCGCGTTGCCCGATCCGCTTCCCGACTCGCTGGCCGCCGATGCGTTGCCGCCCGAAGCCGAGCCGATGCCGGCCGCCGATTCGCGGTTCGCCCCGTGGCGCGCGCACGCCAACGGGCAACGCAACGACGGTGCGCGTCACGCGCCGCGGGTCGTCGCGGCCTGCGAACTCGCCGCGCCCGATGGCGCGACACTCGGCACGCTGTGCATCGCGGACGATAAAGCCCCGGCGCTCGATGCCACGCAACGCGCGCTGCTACGTGACCTCGCCGCACTTGCCTCGAGCGTGCTTGGCCGCGCGCTCGAAACCGTGACCTTGCGCGAACGCCTCCGCGCCGTCGAGGAACACAGCACGCTGACCACGCTTGCGCTCACCGAAAGCGGCACCGGCGTGTGGGATCGCAACGTGGAAACCGGCGAGATCCATTACTCGCCGGCCTGGAAGGCGCTGCTCGGCTACGCGCCGCACGAGCTCAGCACCCGGATCGAGGATGCGTACGAACGGCTGCATCCGGACGACGTCGCCGACGTGAAGGCCGCGATGCTCGCGCACTTCGAGCACCGCACCGACCATTACGCGGTCGAGCACCGCATCCGCTGCAAGGACGGCTCGTACAAATGGATCTGCAGCCGCGGCAAGGTGATCGACCGCGACAGCCGCGGCCGCGCGCTCCGGATGGTCGGGACGACCACGGACATCACCGCGCTGCGCGAGCTCGCCGCGCGGTTGCGCGACTCGGCCGCGCTCGTCACCGATCTCACCGACCAGGTTCCCGGGCTCGTGTTCCAGCTGCGGCAGGCGCCCGACGGGCGCCGCTTCTTTTCCTACGCGAGCGCGGGTGTCGGGGACATCTACGAACTGACGCCCGAGCAGCTCGCCGACAGCGCGGAGGCGGTCGAGACGCGCATCCATCCGGCCGACCTGGTCGCCTACCGGCTGTCGCTGCACGACTCGGCGGTGCGACTGACGCCGTGGCGCCTCGATTATCGCGTGCTGCTGCCGGGCCAGGGCCTGCGCTGGCGCGAAGGCGATGCGCGCCCGCAGCGCACGGCCGACGGCGGCACCGTGTGGCACGGCTTCATCACCGACGCGACCGACCGCAAGCACATCGAGGCCGAACTGCACCGGATGGCCACGACCGACCACCTGACGCAGCTGTCGAACCGCCATGCGTTCATGCGGCAAAGCGAAGCCGCGCTGCGCGCCGTGCGCACGACCGGCCACGCCGCCGCGGTGCTGATGCTCGATCTCGATCACTTCAAGGCGCTGAACGACCGCTGGGGCCATCCGGTCGGCGACCGCGCGCTCCGGCATTTCGCGCGGCTGCTGCTCGCGGAAACCGGGCCGGACGGCATCGTCGGACGCGTCGGCGGCGAGGAATTCGCGATCGTGCTGCCGGGCGCGGATCTCGACCGCGCGCTGGCCTTCGCGCGGCGCGTGCAGCAACGCGCGATGCAGGCGCGGCTCATGCACGAGGACCAGCAGGTCACGCTGACCGTCAGCATCGGCATCGACGCGATGCGGGCGTCGGACTTCGGCGCCTACCAGCCGCTGTCGCGCGCCGACAAGGCGCTCTATCTCGCGAAGGAGCGCGGCCGCAACCGGATCGAGGTGTATCGGGCGTAGGTGTCGGGCACACGACGCCCGCTCCTGTCCGGCGTCCCGCCGCACCCGTTGCGCGACATATTCGCGACTGATCGGGTAGGCTAGCGCTCCGGGCCCACCTCACCACGATTTGCCATGGACAATTCCAAACTGACCGCGCGTCTCGCGTCAGGTCTTCTCGCCGTCGCGCTCATCGAGCTGCTGGCGCTGCTGTTCGGCTATGGGTTCGCCAGTTCGATGGACGATCCGTACATGGGCCTTCGCGTGTTCATCACCGCGCTCTTCTGGGCGGCCGGCCTGTCGGCCATCGGGGTCATGGCGGTGATCGCGTGCCTGTCGATCGACCAGCAGGCGCGCGGCGGCACGATCTACTGGGCGCTGGCGCTGCACGGCCTGATCGTCCTGCCCGGGCTGTTTATGACCTTCCACTGAACCGCACCGCCGCCGCCCGCGTCACGCCGATGCCGCACGCGGCGCCGCCCGCACACCCAGCAGCATCGCGACCGCGCACGCGGCCAGCAGCGCCGCGATCATCAGCATCGCCGGGTCCATGCTGCCGGTTCGGGTGCGGATCAGCCCGACGAGCCACGGCGTGATCATGCCGCTCGACACGCCGATGCTGCTGATCAGCGCGATCCCGCCCGCCGCGCCCGCGCCGGAGAAATACGCGGACGGCACGGCCCAGAACACCGGATGCGCGGCGAAGATCAGCATCGCCGCGACCGACAGCAGCGCCATCATCGCGACGATGCTCGACAGGTGCAGCGTCAGCAGCGCGAGCGCCACCGCGCCGCCGAGCGCGCATGCCGCGAAGTGCCAGCGCCGTTCGCGCTTGCGATCGGAGCGCCGCGCGATCGCGATCAGGCCGGCCGCGCCGATCGCGTTCGGCACGACCGACAACAGGCTGATCTGCACGACGTCGTGAATGCCGAATTCGCGGATCATCAGCGGCATCCAGAACAGCAGCATCAGGAGCGCGGTGGTCAGCGAGAAATAGATGAACGCGAACAGGTACGTGCGCGGTTCGGCCAGCACCTGCCGCAGCGAATGCGGCGCCGGCGTCCCGGCACCGGCGCGGTCGGCCGCCAGGTCGGCCGCGAGCCGCTGGCGGTCAGCGTCGGACAGCCAGCTCGCCTGCTCGGGACGATCGCACAGCCAGAACCATGCCATCACGCCGAGCAGGATCGCCGGCGCGCCCTCGATCGCGAACATCCACTGCCAGCCGTGCAGCCCGAGCACGCCCGACATTCCGCGCATCAGCCAGCCCGACAGCAGCCCGCCGACCATCCCCGCCACGGCGACACCCGCGTAGAAGATCGACAGCACCGACGCGCGCCGGCGTGCCGGATACCAGTACGTCAGGTAGAACACCACGCCCGGAAAGAACCCGGCCTCGAACAGCCCGAGCAGGAAGCGCAGCACGTAGAAATGCTTCGCGCTGTCGACGGTGATCATCGCGACCGACACCGCCCCCCACAGGAACATGATCCGGGCAAACGTGCGGCGCGCGCCGAAGCGGCGCAGCAGCGCGTTGCTCGGCACCTCGAACAAGACATAGCCGACGAAGAACAACACCGCACCGAGGCTATACATCGCGTCGGTCAGGCCGAGGTCCTGCCGCATCTGCAACTGTGCGAAGCCGATGTTGCTGCGATCGAGGATCGACACGATGTAGCAGACGAACAGGAACGGCACGATCCGCGCGCCGATGCGGCGGTAAAGTGCGTCGTCCGTTGAAGCGATACCGGACGCGACGCCACGCGCGGCGTCCGCTTGAAGAGGGGCTGACATCGATCGTCTCCTCGATGGATTCGGATACGGGCCCATGCGTCGCGCCGGTCGCCACCGCCCGCCAGCGGCGACCGGCCCTGGCTTACCTAGCCGCGCCGCGCGCCTTCGCCCTTCACGCCGAGCATCAGCGCGACGCCGCTCGCCACCAGCAGCGCGGCCAGCAGATACACGGCGAGATCCATGCTGCCGGTGCGCGTGCGGATCATCCCGATCACCCACGGGCTGACGATCCCGCTCGTGATCCCGATGCTGCTGATCAGCGCGATCCCGGCCGCGGCCGCGTTGCCCGACAGGTAGCGGGTCGGCACCGCCCAGAAGATCGGCAATGCGGCGAAGATCAGCGTCGCCGCGATCGACAGGCACGCGAGCATCGCCGCGAAGCTGTGCAGGTGCAGCGTCAGCGCCGCGAGCGCGAGCCCGCCGCCGATCGTGCAGCACGCGAAGTGCTTGCGCCGCTCGCCGGTGCGGTCCGAACGGCGCGCGATCAGGATCAGCCCCACCGCGCCGACCGCGTTCGGCACCACCGTGTACAGGCTCACGGCCACGACGTCGGTCACGCCGAAATCGCGGATCATCAGCGGCATCCAGAAGTTGAGCGTCAGCGACGCGCAGGTCAGCGAGAAATAGATGAACGCGAACAGGTACACGCGCGGGTTCGCAAGCGCCGCCACGAGGCTGCGCCCGTCGTGCGCGTGGCCGTGGCCGCGGCCGTCGGCACACAGCGCGGCGACCCGCGCCTTTTCATCCGCCGTGAGCCACGCGGCGTCCTGCGGCCGGTCGACCAGCAACGTGAACGCGGCGAACGCGAGCAGGATCGCCGGCGCGCCTTCGATCGCGAACATCCACTGCCAGCCGTGCAGCCCGAGTACGCCGCTCATGTCGCGCATGATCCAGCCCGACATCAGGCCGCCGAGCACGCCGGCCACGGCGACGCCCGCGAAGAACACCGAGATCGCGGCCGCGCGCCGGTTCGCGGGGAACCAGTAGGTCAGGTACAGCACGATGCCGGGAAAGAAGCCCGCTTCGAACACGCCGAGCAGGAAGCGCAGCACGTAGAAATGCGACGGCTGCGACACGAACATCATCCCGGTCGACGCGATGCCCCACAGCAGCATGATCCGCGTGAAGGTGCGGCGCGCGCCGAAACGCGCGAGCAGCAGGTTGCTCGGCACTTCGCAGAACACGTAGCCGACGTAGAACACCGCGGCGCCGAGGCCGTACATCGCGTCGCTGAAGCCGAGATCGTGCTTCATCTGCAACTGCGCGAAGCCGATGTTGATGCGGTCGAGGAACGAGATGACGTAGCAGAGGAACAGGAACGGCACGATCCGCCACGCGATCTTGCGGAACAGCAGCGCGTCGTCCGTGGCGGCAGCAGCGGAAACCGAAGCGCTCGCGTGCGCGAGCGTCGCTTCGGCGGGAAGCGATTGGGGCATGTCTCTCTCCAAACAGGCTGCGCGATTCGCGCGCGCAGCCGTCTCCCAGGGCATACGTGCGCCCTGCTTTCTTGTGAGATCGGATTCGGCGGACGGAAAGCCGGCAGGAAGCCGTGGCCCGTCGCCGCGTCAGAAAAAAGGCGGAGCGCCCTGCCGGACACCCCGCCTGTGCAAGCCGCTCAGTCCTGCAGCGCGGCCCACATTTCCTTGTCGCGCTGCGCGGTCCAGATGCGCGGATGCGTGATGCCGCTCGCTTCGTCGAAGGCACGCGACACATCGAACGGCAAGCAGTGCTCGTAGATGAACACGTGGCCGAACTTCGGATCCATCGCCTCACGCGTGAGCGCCATCGACGCCTTCAGGTCGAGCTGCTGCTCGACGGCCTTGCGGCCCTGCGCGAGCAGCGTCGTGACGAAATCCTTCGTGTAGTCGAGGCCCTTGTTCACGTCGGCCGGGTTCAGCAGCGCGGGGCCGCGGCCCGGCACGAGCTTCTCGGCGCCGAGCGCGCGCAGCGCCTCGAGCGTGGCCGGCCATTGTTCGAGCTGCGCGTCGCCGCAGTAGCACGCGGCGTCGTATTCGACGAGGTCGCCCGAGAACAGCACCTTCTGCGACGGAATCCAGACGATCGTGTCGCCCTTCGTGTGGCCCGAGCCGACGTGCATGATCTTCACTTCGAGCTTGCCGAGGAACAGCGTGATCTCGCGCTCGAACACGAGCGTCGGCCAGGTCAGGCCCGGCACCGTCTCGACGCCGGCGAACAGGCGCGGGAAGCGCTCGATCTCCGACTTCATGTCGGCCTCGCCGCGCTCGACGATCATCTCGTACGTGCCGCGGCTCGCGATCACGTGCTGCGCGCCTTCGTCGAAATACGCGGACGCGCCGAGCACGCGCACCGCGTGGTAGTGCGACAGCACCACGTGCTTGATCGGCTTGTCGGTCACGCTGCGGATCTTCGCGATCAGGTCCTGGGCCATCGCGGGCGTCGCGGTCGTGTCGACGATCAGCACGCTGTCGTCGCCGATGATCACGCCCGAGTTCGGGTCGCCTTCGGCGGTGTACGCGTACGCGTTCTCGGACAGCTTCGTCCAGGTGACTTTCTTCTCTTCCAGATCGGCTTGGGAGGCGAATGCTTTGGCCATGTTGCGTTCCGTGGCTGCGAGCCATGTGTTGAGGGGAGTGAGCGGATCTTCGTCCTGCGCCGAATATTTGTCAATGACAAAGTCGCTTGCTATTGTCTAATACGGGTAAACCTGCGGGCTGGCGCGATAAATGGCGTCGGATACCATGCGGGGTTTCGACAACGGAAGAATCATCGCGTGCAGAACCACGAAGTCAGCGCAGACGACGCGCCGCCCAAGGCGCAGCGCGGGATCCAGAGTGTCGAGGTCGGCGGCCGGCTGCTCGACGCGCTCGCGCGCCGGCGCAAGCCGCTTGGCCTGTCCGAGCTGGCCGCGGCGGCCGATCTGTCGACCGCGCAGGCGCACACCTATCTCGTCAGCCTGACGCGGCTCGCGCTCGTGAAGCGCGATGCGATCACCGGCAACTACGAGCCGGGCCCGTTGTCGCTGCGGCTCGGGTTGATGTCGATCGAGCGCCAGCCGGCCTATCGGGCGGCGCTGCCGCACGCGGCGCGGCTCGCGGAGGCGGTCGGCCTGAGCGTCGCGCTGTCGGTGCCGGGCGCGCTCGGGCCGACGATCGTGCGCATCGAGCACGGCGGCTATCCGCTGCATGTGAACCTGCATGTCGGCTCGGTGATGTCGCTCGACACGACGGCCACCGGCCACGTGTTCCGCGCGTTCGGCGATCCCGCAC
>NZ_JAAGPH010000336.1:0-239 GCF_017104705.1 Burkholderia sp. Se-20373
AATAGGCGTAGCCTAACACGACGGCATGACGGTGTAACAACGAGAGTGGGTGCATGACAGAGAGTGGTAGTGTGGTGGAGAGTGCACTGACTTGATGTCGAGAGTGGCAGGGGAGACAACAACACTGAGAGCGCGGATAGGGATAGTAAGTTGAGGTGCGATGACGAAAGCTGAAAAGACTAGGTATGAAGCAGCGTAAAGGATCCGAAGAGAGATATGTTTTTTTTTTTTTTAATGAC
>NZ_JAAGPH010000337.1:0-1088 GCF_017104705.1 Burkholderia sp. Se-20373
TTGGCCGGTTTCGCGCTCGGCGCGGGCGCCGGCGCGACGGCGTACCTGTATGCCGCGTTCTGGGCGCTCGCGCTGCCGCTCGCGGTGCTGGGCTTTCTCACGTATCGATCCGCACGCCTGGCCGAGCTGCCCGCCTCGCGCTGAACCCATTTTCGCGCGCGGCGTGCCGCTGCGCGCCACCTTCAAGGAGAACCCGATGATTTCACTGAACCTGCGCCATGTGCTGCGCATGACGACTGCGTCGACGGCGATGCTCGCCGCGTTGCTGGCGGCCGCCCCGTCGCATGCCGACGAAACGCATCTGGACGACACGGCGCGCCAGCCGGCCGCCGCGCGCTTCCCGGCGGTCGCGGTCGGCCCGCAGTACGACACGACGCACGTGTGCGTCGCGCCGGAAGACTTCGACCGCTTCACCGACAGCTTCGTCGCGACGTTCGGCGGCAAGAAGTCGAAGCAGGGCGTGTTCCAGGTCACGCCGACGCCGAGCCAGACGATGTCGCAACTGGTGCTCACGCCGGTCGGCACGATCTCGGTGTTCGGCTTCAAGACGCCGATCCCGTATCCGTTCTGCCAGGAGCGCACCGGCTATCTGGTGACCGACATGGACATGGCCGTGAAGTCGGCGCGCGCGCATGGCGCGGACGTGGTCGTCGCGACGTTCCCCGATCCGATCGGGCGCGACGCGATCATCCGCTGGCCGGGCGGCGTGAACATGCAGCTGTACTGGCACACGCAGGCGCCGAATTACGACCCGCTGCAGACGGTGCCGGAAAACCGCGTGTACGTGTCGCCGGAACGCGCGGGCAAGCTCGCGCACGACTTCGCCGCGTTCTCGCACGGCAAGATCGTGTCGGACGTGCGCAAGGCGCCGGGCATCGAGATCGGCCGGCCGAACGACACGTACCGCCGCATTCGTATCGAATCGGGCTTCGGCAAGATGACGGTGCTCGCGACGGACGGCCATCTGCCGTTCCCGTTCGGGCGCGAGATGACCGGCTATGAAGTCGCCGACCTGGCCACGACGCTGAAGCAGGCCGAAGCCGCGGGCGTGATGGTGCTCGTGCCGCCGTTCACGTCGGACGGCCGCG
>NZ_JAAGPH010000338.1:0-1477 GCF_017104705.1 Burkholderia sp. Se-20373
TCGTGACCATTCGCCGCACTGCCGGCCCGCCCGTTGCCGCCCGCCGCGCGCGGCACGACATCGGACAGTTCGATCTCGCCGCCGAGCCGCGCGGCCGCGCTGAACGCGAGATACAGGCCGACCCCGTGCCCGCCCTGCGTGCTGTCGACCGGCATCGCGCCGAGCGATTCGCGCAGCGAGGCCGGAATGCCGGGCCCGTCGTCGCATACCTCGAATTCGATCTCGTCGGCCGTGCCGGCGTGCGCGACCTTCGCGGCCAGCGTCACGCGCCGCGGGCTCGCGCGCGCGGCGTTGTCGAGCAGGATCGTCAGGATCTGGCCGGCCGCGACCGTGTCGTCGAGCGCGACGCCCGCCGGACGCGCGCCGAGCAATTCGAACTGCACGTGCGGATGCCGCAGGCGCCAGTGCTCGACGAACGTGTCGAGCCAGTCGTCCACCGGCTGGCGGCTCGCGGGCGCGCTCGCGCGGCTGCGCAGGCGCGCGAGCGCCGACGTGCAGAGCGTCATCTGTTCCTCGAGCACCTTCAGGTCGGCCTCGTAGCGGGCCAGCCCCGGATCGTCGCGGGCCGCGTCGCGCAGCTCTTCGGCGAGCATCGCGATCGTCGACAGCGGCGTGCCCATTTCGTGCGCGACGGTGGCGGCCTGCACGCCGAGCGCGACCGCCCGCTCGTCGCGCAGCAGGTGCTGTTGCGCCTCGCCGAGCGCCGCGTCACGCTGGCGCAGCGCATTCGACATGCGCGCGACGAACCACGCGATCAGCCCGACGCTGACCATGAAGTTCGCCCACATCCCGGTACGGTAGTAGTCGAACAGGTTCGCGGGATTGTCCATGTTGAGCGGCACCGAGTCGAAGCCGAGCGCCGCGTAGCACGCGACCGCGAACGCCGCGAGCCAGATCATCAGGTGCCACGGCAGCACGGCCGCCGCGATCGCGAGCGAAGGCAGGTACAGCGACACGAACGGATTGGTCGTGCCGCCCGACAGGAACAGCAGCGCGGACAGCGCGCCGAGGTCGACCCACAATTGGCCGAGCAGCTCGAAGTTGGTCTCGGGCCGCGCGCGCAGCACGCGCACCCAGGTCAGCGCGTTGAAAACGATTTCGAGCGCAATGACCATCAGCATCGCCGGCAACGGCAGATGCACGCCGAAATAGGTCTGCACGACGCCGATCGTCACGAGCTGGCCGATGATCGCGAGATTGCGGAGCCAGAACAGGTGACTGAGGTTGACGCGCCCGGTGGTGGTGATTCGTTGCATCCGAGCAGTTTACCCGTTTAGCGGGCGGCGCCTCTAGCGGGGCCGGATCGGAGCGCTTTGAACGGGACGCCCCGTGCGCAGCCGATTCCGTCAGCCGGCCGCGCCGGCCACCCGCTGCGCGATCTCCTCGGCCAGGCACCCGCGGCAGCGGCCGCGCCCCCCCCCCGCCGCCCCCCCCCCCCCCCCCCCCCCCCCCCCCCCCCCCCCCCCCCCCCCCCCCC
>NZ_JAAGPH010000339.1:0-1561 GCF_017104705.1 Burkholderia sp. Se-20373
CAGCCCGCGCGCGGCGGCCGCGCCGGCGAGCTTGTGGATCAGCACGGTGCCGGCGATCCCGCGCCGCTGGCCACGCTCGACGCGGCCGCGCAGCGACACGTCGTCGGCAACGATGACCGTCTCGACCGGAATGCCTTCGGCGCGCGCGAGTTCGGCGGCGAGCCCGAAATTGAGCCGGTCGCCGGTGTAGTTCTTCACGATCAGCAATGCGCCGTTCGGGCCGGCGCTCGCGCGGATCGCGGCGAGCACGGCATCGGTGGACGGCGACGTGAACACTTCGCCGCAGACGGCCGCGCTCAGCATCCCTTCGCCGACATAGCCGCCGTGTGCGGGCTCGTGGCCGCTGCCGCCGCCGGAGAGGACGGCGACGGGGCGCTGCGCGGGCTCGGGCAGCGGTTGGCGGACGAGCACGTGCTCGTCGCCGAGGATCGCGACATGCGGCGACTGCCGTGCGATGCCTTCCAGCATTTCTCGCACGACATCGGACGGGCGGTTGACAAGCTTTTTCATGGCGACGGGTTCCGGACGGGTGAACGAGGCCTGGCCGGGCCCGCACGGGCGCCGGATGGCCTTTCGTGTTGCGCTGGATCGTGCGGGTGCTGTCGCCGGGGGCAGGCGGTCATGGAATGGATGACCTTCCGCACGGGCGAAGCGACGCGCACGCTTCGCGCCACGATACATCAGGTTCGGACGTTGATGTATGGAGTGCGGCGCACGCCCCCACATGTTGTGAGATGCGCGGCCTTTGGCCGTGCATTCCGAGCGAGGCACGAGATGCAAGTTCGGCCGCAGCCGTCAACGTCGAACTTCTATCGGCAGGCGGATCGTCGGATTCGAGGTGGCGCGCTCCGCCGTGAGCGCGCTACGGACAACAGATCATGCCCAGGCTCGACTTTGTTTTGTTCTACGGCGGTGCCCGGCCGCTTCGCGCATTCCTCTATCCGTGCATCACGGATGTGACAGTTGCGTGTCATGAGTGAATATGTTTTTTTTCGCTTGATTACCTCCCTATCGCACTGGATAGAATGCTACGCGTTCCTGACGAATACGGAACGGTTCGTACATTTTTTGTCGCTTCGACCATAGCTAAAAAACTGGGGATCCAGACATGCGAGA
This sequence comes from Burkholderia sp. Se-20373, assembly GCF_017104705.1. Taxonomy (NCBI): domain Bacteria; kingdom Pseudomonadati; phylum Pseudomonadota; class Betaproteobacteria; order Burkholderiales; family Burkholderiaceae; genus Burkholderia; species Burkholderia sp. Se-20373. The sequence continues at coordinate 1,117 of NZ_JAAGPH010000339.1, forward strand.
CAACGGAGCACCGACGATGCTACCCGAGGAAATCGTCCCACTCGGCGACATCGAAAATATTGCACGACGCCATTTCGTGATGGGGCTCGGTGCAACGTTTCTGGCCGGATGCGGCGGCGACGGAAGCAACGCGGTTACAGGCGGTGAGCGACCATCGGCAAACGGCACCGGCCAGGCGTCCGGCGTTGCTCCTGCTTCGGACGGTATCGACGCAGGGGCGACGTCGGCAGGCATTGCCCAGACCCGCGCCTTCACGCATCCCGGCTTGCTGCATACCGACGCGGATTTCGAACGCATGCGCGCTAAAGTCGGCGCCCACGCGTCCCCGTGGATCGACAGCTGGAACGTGCTCGTCGCCAACGGTCACACGCGCCTGACGAACAAGCCGAACCCGCAGGTCGGCATCTATCGCGGCAATGATCCCACGCATGGTCAGAACTACGGC
>NZ_JAAGPH010000340.1:0-1145 GCF_017104705.1 Burkholderia sp. Se-20373
TCCTCCTTCAGCGCGGCGGCGCGCGGCACGAACGCATCGGGGGCGAGCGAGGACAGCAGGAAATGCTGGTTCCCGCCGAACGGCCCGCGGCCGATCGTCGCCCGATCCAGCGGCAGGCCTTCGTTGTCGCCGTCGCGGAACCCGGCGAGGGTGTCGTACCAGCGGATCGTGCCGTCATCCACCGCGATGAGGCCGGTGAGCGTGCCGCGCAGCGCGTCGGTGACGCTCCCTTCGTGATCGAACACGTACACGAAGTGGCCGTCGGGTACCTCGCCCATCTCGATCGCGCGCAACAGCTGCGGCGCGTGCTGCGCGTTGAAGTCGAGCGCGGTGTCCGGCGTTGCCGGCAGCAGGTTCGGCGTGCCGGCATCGGCCGCTTCCAGGTTCTTTTGGCGCAGCGACGGGCGAACCCGCCCGAGCACGCGCTGGACGTAGGCATCGGGCTTCGACAGCGGAGTCTTCCGGTCGTCGAGCGCGCGGCGCATTTTGGCCGGTGCGAAGCCGCCGTAACCGTCGACGACGTCGTGCGCGACGTCAGCCACGACGAAGCGCACGCCGCGGCGCCCGTCGGGCAACAGGCGCGAGCGTCGCCGGAACGCGCCGGCGAGTTCGCGCTCGGCGATCGTCGCGTCGCCCAGCGACGTGGTTTCGACGTACGTCCATTTCTGCTCGGCATCGCGTGTCGCGTAACCGAGCACCTTGCCGGACTTGCGATCGATCGCGTAGAGCGTCGTTTGCGTGCCGGGATGCTTGCGCGCGTATTTTTCCGCCTGCTTCGGCCGCTGGAAGCGGGGCGCATCATCGAGCTGCTTCACGGTGGCGACGACGCTGTCGGCGGCGCCCGTGGCCGACGGTTCGACGTCCCACTGGCGCAGCTCGCCGAAGTACGCCTCGATGCGCGCGGCGCCGCCAAACGAGCGCAACGCGTCGAGCGGGACGGGCGACAGGTAGTAGTCGTAGTGCTTGCGGCTGGCGTCGCCTTTCGACTTGAGCGGCAGGAACGCATCCTGCGCGACCTTCGGATCGATCTCGTCCGATGCCGGCTTCTTGTCGATGAACTTGCCGTTGGCGCTCGTGCGCAGGCTCGCGATGAACTCGGGCTGCGGATGTCGCGCTCCGATCCGGTCGGCCGGCCGGTCGATGTG
>NZ_JAAGPH010000341.1:0-234 GCF_017104705.1 Burkholderia sp. Se-20373
TAAAAAAAAAAAAAAAGTATAACGCGATTTATGTTGTATACTAATATGCTCTCGAACAGACAAGTAGTTGTATACGGCATGAATGTGTTTTGCTCTTGCGACTGTTCATGTTTCTGTTAGCTGCCGTTCTCTCGTCACATCGATGCACGGTCGTTACAGTGAATACTGCACATTGTTGTCTAGCTGTGTTGCTAAGTGTATTGTCCCACTGTGTCGTGATCATATATTCACATT
>NZ_JAAGPH010000342.1:0-1448 GCF_017104705.1 Burkholderia sp. Se-20373
TCGCGCGCGGCCGGCGATGCGTCGCCGTAGCCCTGCGCGAGCGTGACCGTATAGCGGCGCGCGGCGGCGTCGTACGCGGTGTGCACCGACACGCGCGGCGTGCCGGCCTGGCTGTACCAGCGTTCGAACTGCGCGAGGTCGCGCCCGTTCGCGTCGGCCATCGCGTGACGGAAGTCATCGCAGGTCACGGCGTGCCCGTCGTGGCGCTTGAAGTACAGGTCCATCCCCTTGCGGAAGCCGTCGCGGCCGAACAGCGTCTGGTACATCCGCACGACTTCCGAGCCTTTCTCGTAGACGGTCATCGTGTAGAAGTTGTTGATCTCGACGTAGCTCTCGGGGCGCACCGGATGCGCCATCGGGCCCGCATCCTCGGCGAACTGCAGCTGGCGCAGCACGCGCACGTCCTCGATGCGCTTGACCGCGCGGGCTGCCGATTCGAGGTCGTCGCCCGCGGCCATGTCGGCCGAGAATTCCTGGTCGCGGAACACCGTCAGGCCTTCCTTCAGGCTCAGCTGGAACCAGTCGCGGCAGGTCACGCGGTTGCCGGTCCAGTTGTGGAAGTACTCGTGGCCGACCACCGATTCGATGTTCGCGAAGTCGGTGTCGGTCGCGGTCTCGGGGTTCGCCAGCACGTACTTCGTGTTGAAGATGTTGAGCCCCTTGTTCTCCATCGCGCCCATGTTGAAGTCGCCCACCGCGACGATCATGAAGCGGTCGAGATCGAGCTCGAGGCCGAAGCGCTGCTCGTCCCAGCGGATCGAGTGGATCAGCGAGTCCATCGCGTGACGCGTCTTGTCGAGATCGGCGGGCTCGACCCACACCTGCAGCAGCTTCTCCTTGCCCGAGCCCGACGTGATCGTTTCCTCGATCGCGACGAGCTTGCCCGCGACCAGCGCGAACAGGTAGCTCGGCTTGCGGAACGGGTCTTCCCATTTCGCGAAGTGGCGGCCGTCGGGCAGGTCGCCGGAATCGACGAGGTTGCCGTTCGACAGCAGCACCGGGTACGCGGCCTTGTCGGCGCGCAGCGTCACCGTGTACGACGCCATCACGTCCGGGCGGTCGAGGAAGTAGGTGATGCGGCGGAAACCTTCGGCTTCGCACTGCGTGAAGAAGTTGCCGCTCGACACGTAGAGGCCGGACAGCGTCGTATTCTGGTCGGGTGCGCATGCGCTTTCGAGCGTCAGCTCGAAGGCATCGGGCACGTTCTCGACCGTCAGCCCGTGTTCGTGCGCACGCACGGCGCCATGCGGCGCGCCATCCAGCCAGGCGCCGACGAATTCGAGCGCTTCGCCCATCAGCTCCAGGTGCGGCGCGGGCGCGGCGTCCGGATTGCGGCGCACGCGCATCGTGTTCCTGACGATCGTGCGGGCCGGCGCGAGATCGAATTCGAGCGCGACGGAATCGATGAGGAAGGCCGGCGGCGTGTAGTCGGCGCGGCGGATCACGGT
>NZ_JAAGPH010000343.1:0-1374 GCF_017104705.1 Burkholderia sp. Se-20373
GAACCTGTCCGCATTTTTGTGGGCGAGGCGGTTGAACAGCACGTTATCCGCGCGCCTGCATAAATCGCTCTCCGAACAGGATAGCAAACTGGTTCATCGCTGATTTCCAGTCGAAGGCGGACCGCACGGTCTTGGCCAGCACGTTGCGCAGTGCCAGCCAGAGCAGCTTGATCGCCGCCTCGTCATTCGGGAAGTGGCCGCGCGTCTTGATGATCTTGCGCAGCTGCATGTTCAGACTTTCTATGGCGTTTGTCGTATATACGACCCGTCTAATCTCCGGCGGGAACACGTAGAACGGTACGACGTGCTCCCATGCCCGCTGCCACGACTGCACGATCGTCGGGTACTTCGCGCCCCAAGGTCCGTCGGCGAAGTCTTGTAGCGCCTGCCTCGCCGCCTCTTCGCTGGCGGCCGCGTAGATCGGGCGTAGCGCGGCGGCCAGTGCCTTGCGATCCTTGTAGCTGGCGTACTCCAGACTGTTGCGGATCAGATGCACGATGCAGGTCTGAACGGTGGTTCGTGGATAGGCCGCGCTGATGGCTTCAGTGAGCCCCTTCAAGCCATCGACCACGGCGATCAGGATGTCCTGGCAGCCGCGCGTCTTCAGTTCGTTGAACACCTTGAGCCAGAACTTGGCGCCCTCGGTCTGCTCGATCCAGAGGCCCAGCACGTCGCGCTGGCCGTCGGCCTGAATGCCCAAGGCCAGATAGACGGCCTTGTTGCTGACCACGCCGTCGTCGCGGATCTTGACCCGCAACGCGTCGAAGAACACGACCGGATACATCGCTTCGAGCGGGCGGCTCTGCCACGTCAGCGCTTCGGCCATCACCTCGTCGGTGACCGAGCTGATGAAGTCGGGCGAGACTTCCGTGCCGTAGTGCTCGGCCAGAAATCCCTGAATCTCGCGCACGCTCATACCGCGTGCGTACATCGCGATGATGCGCTCGTCGAAGCCGGTGAAACGGCGCTCGTGCTTGGGGATCAGGATCGGCTCGAAGCTGCCGTCGCGATCACGGGGCACCTCAACTCGGACCGGACCGCGATCGGTAATGACCGTCTTGCCGCTGGCGCCGTTGCGCTCGTTGCCCTGACCGGGCGGCTTAGGCTGGCCCGGTGGGTAGCCCAGATGCAGATTCATCTCGGCGCCCATCGCACGCTCGATGACCGCCTTGTTGAATGCCAGCATCAGATCCTGCACCTCGGCCGGCGACATCGGCCCCTTGACCAACTGGTCCAGCAGTTCCTTGGGCAGTTCAGGCAGCGGCCCTCGGGCCGCTGCCTGACGCGCTACAGTTTGTCTCTTTTTCTTCATCGGCATATCCATGGCCTTTACACCTCATGATATGCCTCGCCCACGAAATCACGGATAGGTCC
>NZ_JAAGPH010000344.1:0-1312 GCF_017104705.1 Burkholderia sp. Se-20373
TGTCAAGTCCTGGAATAGGTTGACAGTATCCAGGCACTAGAACGCCCGATGCACCGCATCGGGCGTTTTGTATTTCAGAGCCGTATGCGGTCGCTCATGGTTGTAGATGTGCACCGACTGTTCGACCATCTTGGCAGCCTGCTCAAGGTCAACAGGACGTTGCAACAGGAACTCATCCTTCAGGATGCCGTTGACCCGCTCGGCCAGCGCGTTCTGATAGCAGTCGTACCCGTCAGTCATCGAACAGCGCAAGCCGTGACGTCGATGGATGTCCTGATAGTAGGTCGAGCAGTATTGCACCCCACGATCGGAGTGGTGGATCAACGGCTGCCCGCTCCGACGCCTGCGCAACGCCTTCTTGAGCGCCTGACTGACCTGCTCGGTTTGCAGGCTATCGTGAACGTGATGGCCAACGATCTTGCGCGAGAACGCATCCGTGACGAGACTCAAATATACAAACGGGCCAGCCGTCGGCAGGTACGTGATGTCGGCCACCCATACCTGCTCAGGCCCAGTCGGCACGATCTGATCTGGTCCCGGTTTCAGCAAATTCGGATGGCGCCGGAAGCGATGATGGCTTTGCGTTGTCTTGTGGTACGCCCGGCGGGGTACGACGAGCAGGCGCGCGGCGCGCAGTACATCGAACAGTCGATCTCGCCCCAACTTGATGCCACGCTCGACCAACGCTGGCCCGAGCAGATGATGCAGTTTCCGTGTCCCTAGTCGGGGCTGACGCAGCCGTACATCCCGTACTAGTGTCGTCACGATATCGGCCTGCGCGCAGCGACGTTCCTCACTTTGGAAGCGCTTGTAATACGCTTGGCGACTGATGCCCATGTATCGGCAGGCTCGCTCGACGCTCAGCTTTTTGATCCGCCTTTGCGCGACGACCTGCCCGAAGGCTTTTTTACGGTGATTCCGTAGTCCTTGCGCATCACGTCGAGTACCGCCTCGAACAGCGCGGCTTTCTCCTGCGCTTCTCGCAACTGCGTCTCCAACTCCTTGATGCGCTGCTCCGGCGTGAGCGGCTTTGCGTCTTGCTTTGACATGATGGAACCCGATCGCGCACGGCCGGATGGATCGGCCCAATCCTGCAAGCCGTGCTTACGTAACCATACCAGCACGGTCGAGCGCCCCTGGATTCCGTAGCGGCGCTGTGCCTCTTTGTACGTCAGTTCGCCTTTTTCGACCTGCTCGACCACCGATAGCTTAAAAGCCAGGCTGTAGTCCCGCTGCGTCCGCTTGATCTCTTGCTCCACTTGGCACCTCTTCGTTTCAGCGAAAAAGTGTCAACCTATTTCAGGACGGGTCA
>NZ_JAAGPH010000345.1:0-1309 GCF_017104705.1 Burkholderia sp. Se-20373
CCCCGCTCCACCTCCCCCTGCCAACACTCTTCCCTCCCCCGCCCCTCTTCCGCTCTAGCCGCCTGGCGCCGCGCCGGCGATCCAGCCGCAGTTCCAGTTCCATCGTCCGCCGCAGCCGAACGTGTCGAACGAGGCGCCGCCGCCGGTCGGCCCGCAAGGCTCGGACAACCTGCAGAACCAGCCGCTCACCGCACCGGCGCAGTAAGCAGCCGGCGTGCGGAAACCGGGCGGCATGCGCCGCCCGCTTTTATACCTGTCGTGTAGAAAGCCATGAAGATTGCGATTGCCGGTGCATCGGGCCGAATGGGCCGGATGCTGATCGAAGCCGTTCTCAACGATGCCGACGCGCAGCTCGTCGGCGCGCTCGACCGCGCCGATTCGCCGTTCCTCGGCCAGGACGCCGGCGCGTTCCTCGGCAAGGAAACCGGGGTCAAGCTGACCGCCGACCTCGACGCCGTGTTCGCGCAGGCCGACACCCTGATCGATTTCACGCGTCCGGAAGGTACGATGGCCCACATCGAGGCCGCGCTGCGCCACGACGTGAAGCTCGTGATCGGCACGACCGGCTTCACCGCCGAGCAGAAGGCCGAGCTGCAGGCCGCGGCGGGCAAGATCGGCATCGTGTTCGCGGCGAACATGAGCGTCGGCGTGAACGTCACGCTGAAGCTGCTCGAATTCGCGGCGAAGCATTTCTCGCACGGCTACGACATCGAGATCATCGAGGCGCATCACCGCCACAAGGTCGACGCGCCGTCGGGCACCGCGCTGATGATGGGCGAAGCCGTCGCCGGCGCGCTCGGACGCTCGCTCGACGATTGCGCGGTGTACGGCCGCCACGGCGTGACGGGCGAGCGCGATCCGTCGTCGATCGGCTTCGCCGCGGTGCGCGGCGGCGACATCGTCGGCGATCACACCGTGCTGTTCGCGGGGATCGGCGAGCGCATCGAGATCACGCACAAGTCGTCGAGCCGCGTGTCGTACGCGCAGGGCGCGTTGCGCGCGGTCCACTTCCTGTCGGCGCGCGGCGCCGGCCTGTTCGACATGCAGGACGTGCTCGGCCTGCGCTGACACCACGGGGAAACTCCGATGGCGATACCCACCGGCGTTGTCCACTACCTCGAAAGCGGCGATGCGATCACGCATGCCGTCGCCTATGTGCTGCTGGCGATGTCCGTCGCCAGCTGGTGCTTCCTCCTCATGAAAGCCTGGCTCCTGGTCCGCGCGAAGCGGCAGGGGCCGCGCGCGCTCGCCGCGTTCTGGCGCGCGCCGTCGCTCGACGCGGGCATCGCCGCGCTTGCCGGCGCCGATC
>NZ_JAAGPH010000346.1:0-1044 GCF_017104705.1 Burkholderia sp. Se-20373
TATGCTGTCGCTCGATGCCAGCGTCGCGCTCGTCGCGACCCTCGCGTCGATGGTGTTCGTGCCGCTCACCGCGCCGCTGCTGACGGCCTGGTTCAGCCACGATGCGGCCGTGTCGATTTCACCTTCGACGCTCGCGTTACGGCTCGCGCTGCTGATCGGCAGCGCGGAGGGTGTCGCGCTGCTCGTGCGGCGCTTCGCCGGCTCGCGGCTCGACCGCTATGCGACGCCGATCGATGCGACCGTCGTCGCCGCGCTGCTGGTGTTCGCGCTCGGCACGATGGCCGGCATGCAGCAATCGATCATCGACGCGCCGCACCGCGCGCTGAGCGCGATCGCCCTCGCGTTCGCCGTCAACGCGGGCTTCCAGGTGATCGCGTACGGGCTCACGCCCGGCGACGTCCGCACGCGGCTCAATGTCGCGCTGATCGTCGCCAATCGCAACGTCGGCCTGATGTGGGCCGCGCTCGGGCTCGCCGCGACGCCCACCATGGCGCTCGTGTTCACCTGCGCGCAGTTGCCGATCTACACGCTGCCGCGCGTCGTCCAGCATCTGCTGCCGCGCCTCGAAGCACAGCGCCTGCGCCGCCGTGCGCGCTAGCCGGCACGCGATGCCGTTCCCCTCTTCCGCCTTCGATCAAGGATCCAGCATGAAGCGACTCATCGTGATCGGCGCCCGCGCCACCGGCAGCAGCCTCGCGCTCGTGCGTGGCGCGCTTGCGCGGCAAGCGGCCGTGACCGTGATCACCGCCCCCGGGCACCGTCTCGACGGCGTCTTTCCGGCGGGCGTCGAGACGATCAACCTCGAACCCGATGCCGGCCAGCTCGCCGGCTGGCTGCGCACGCGCTATCCGGACGCGCTCGACACGCTGCGCGTGACGACCGCGCACGACACCTACGCGCGCACCGCCGCGTGGGTCGCCGATGCGCTCGGCCTGCCCGGCCCCGATGCGCGCCACGTCGCGCACGCGGTGTCGAAGTCGAACCAGAAGGCGCTGCTCGCCGCGCACGGCATCCCCGCCGCGCAATTCGATCACGTGCGGCACG
>NZ_JAAGPH010000032.1:0-64563 GCF_017104705.1 Burkholderia sp. Se-20373
CGGCCGGCTGGGCAGGCGCGCGCGGTGGCAGGACGGCCGAAGGCGGGAAAGATGCGGATGGGGCTGCCGAGGCAGAGGCAGAGGCGGCCCCGGCGGGCGTGTACACGGTCGCGGCCGAGCCGGCCTTCGCGCCGGCCAGCTGGCCGCGCAACGACGCGACTTCGCGCGTCAGCGTCTCGACGGTCGCCTCGAGGCGTGCGACGCGCTCGGCCAGTGGAACCGGCGGCTGGGCGGGCGGTGCCTGCATCGCGAACGCAGCGGGGGCCGTGCCTTTGTTCTTGCGCTTGCGCTGTTGCAGCGTGTTGTCGAGGCAGAACCCGATCGCGGCGCCGAGCACTGCGCCGGTGATGGCGGAGACATCCCCGATCCATGCGGCAATCCCGCCCACGATGAAGCCGATTGCGGTAAAAGCCCAGTTCATCTCGCCTTGCTCCCTCTCTCGTATCGTTATCGGCCTGCGATCGGATGTTCGGCCGATCGAGGCGGTATCGGCATGGCCGGCAGGCGAACCGGCATGCGCTGCTGACCACGGTGGCCGCGTGGCGGCCTGCGTCGCGAGCAGCCTGTTGGCGGGGAATGTATCACAGCGGCTGTCGGGGATTTTCCGGGTTGGCGCGGTACCGCGGCGTGTACCGTCCGGTGTCGCCGCGCGGCTTTTTGCACGGTCATGCTTTTTATGGGTGGGGGCGAGGCGCTTTCGTCTGAGCAGATCGGCGCGTGATCGGACGTGAAATTGTCGTAAAGCGACGCGTGCCCGATGCGAATTGGCGCAACGCGCGACGCGATCCGCGCTGCGCTGCTGCGCACAAGTCCGACGCGCGATGCCCGCCGTTGCTGGCCTCGCGCGTATTGCGCCGCCGCAATCGGGTGCCGCCGCGTGCCGCGGCCCGCCCGGCGGGGCTGGAGGCCGTGTCGTATTTGCGCAAGCGTTTGTCGTAATTCGTCGGCAGGTCGGGGTTTTTTCTGGCAACTATGTAGGCACGCTAAGACAAGCGCGAGTCCCCGCTACACGAGGAGAAGGTTTCGATGGATGCCCCCAAGGTCGTGGTCGAAGGTCTGTGCAAGGTGTTTGGAAGTAACCCGCAGCAGGCGCTCGACATGCTCGCCGCCGGCGCGACGAAGGACGATGTGCTCAAGCGCACCGGCCAGGTCGTCGGCGTGCACAACGTCTCCTTCGATGTGCAGGAAGGCGAAATTTTCGTGCTGATGGGCCTGTCCGGCTCCGGCAAATCCACGCTGATCCGCCTCGTGAACCGGCTGGTCGATCCCAGCGCCGGCAAGGTGATGATCGACGGGCTCGACGTCGCGTCGGCGCGCCGCTCGGCGCTGACCGCGCTGCGCCGCAAGGACATGAGCATGGTGTTCCAGTCGTTCGCGCTGATGCCGCATCGCTCCGTGGTGTCGAACGCCGCGTTCGGCCTGGAAGTCGCGGGCATGGGCAAGAAGGAGCGCGAGCGGCGCGCGATGGAAGTGCTCGAGCAGGTCGGCCTCGCCCCGTTCTCGCACAAGCTGCCGTCCGAGCTGTCGGGCGGCATGCAGCAGCGCGTCGGCCTCGCCCGCGCGCTGGCCGTGAACCCGTCGCTGATGATCATGGACGAGGCGTTCTCCGCGCTCGATCCGCTCAAGCGCCGGGAAATGCAGGATGTGCTGCTGCAACTGCAGAAGGAACAACGCCGCACGATCATGTTCGTGTCGCACGATCTGGAAGAAGCGCTGCGCATCGGCAACCGCATCGCGATCATGGAAGGTGGCCGGCTCGTGCAGGTCGGCACGCCGCAGGACATCATCGCGAACCCGGCCGACGATTACGTGCGCGCGTTCTTCGACGGCATCGACACCAGCCGCTACCTGACTGCCGGCGACCTGATGCAGACGGGCGCCGTGCCGATCGTGTCGAAGTGCGATGCCGCGAACGTCGCGGCGACGCTGAACGGCAGTGCCGACTATGCGTTCGTGCTCGATGCGCAACGCAAGATCCGCGGCTTCGTCACGCGCGATGCGATCGGTCAGGCCACGCCGTCCGTGAGCCCGATCGAATCCATCCGGCGCGACGCGTCGCTCGAACATGTCGTCGCGCGTGTGGTCGCGAGCCCGAATGCCCTGCCGGTCGTCGACGACGACGGCTGCTACTGCGGCTCGGTCGATCGTGCGCTCATCCTGAAGGCCATCACGCGTTCGCGAGGTTCCCATGTCTGAAATGATTCCGCTCGGTACCTGGGTCGACCAGTCCGTTCACTACCTGCTCGACCACGACGCCAAGACGTTCGACACGATCGGCCAGGCGATCGAGGGGCTCGCGGCATTCGTCGAGCACGGCCTGCAGGCGATCCCGATGTGGCTGATGATGGCCATCTTCATCGGCGTCGGGCTGTGGCGGGTGGGCTGGCGCTTCGCGCTGTTCACGACGCTGTCGCTGCTGCTGATCTTCGCGACGGGCTTCTGGGACCAGACGGTCATCACGCTCGGCCTCACGCTGTCGTCGACGATCATCAGCCTCGTGCTCGGCATCCCGCTCGGCATCTGGGCCGCGAAGAGCAAGTGGGTCGCCGCGATCGTGCGCCCGATCCTCGACCTGATGCAGACGATGCCGGCCTTCGTCTACCTGATTCCGGCTGCCATGCTGTTCGGTCTCGGCCGCGTGCCGGGGATTTTGTCGACGGTGATCTTCGCGATGCCGCCCGCGGTGCGCCTGACGAGCCTCGGGATCCGCCACGTGAACCGCGAGATCGTCGAAGCCGGTCAGGCCTTCGGCTGCACGCCGTGGCAGCTGCTGTACAAGGTGCAGTTTCCGAATGCGCTGCCGTCGATCATGCAGGGCGTGAACCAGACGATCATGATGGCGCTGTCGATGGTGATCATCGCGTCGATGGTGGGTGCGGGCGGCCTGGGCAACGACGTGCTCGCCAGTATCCAGCGCCTCGACATCGGCCTCGGTTTCGAAAGCGGTCTGTCGGTCGTGCTGCTCGCGATCATTCTCGACCGCATCACCGAAAGCTTCGGCCGTGCGCCGGGCACCGTGAAGGCGCCGCTGTTCTCGGGTCTCAAGCAGCTGTTTCGCGTGAAGGCCTCGCCCGCGCAGGCTTGACCTCCGGCGGCCGGAACTCCCGGCCGCTCATCCTGAACTCGGATAACGGCCTCCGCGGCATCCGCCGCGGGGCTGGCCCCCTGCAACCTCCTCGACAGGAGACCGATGTGACGTCCGCCGTCGCTGTCGCGCCCGCAGCCTGCGTTTCACCGGTTTCATCGCTCGCCCATTTCGGCTTCCTGACGCTGCCGAACTTTTCGATGATCGCGTTCTCGAGTGCCGTCGAAGTGCTTCGGATGGCGAACTACGTCGGGCGCGCCGATCACTACCAGTGGTCGATCTATTCGCTCGACGGCAGTCCGGTTCACGCCAGCAACGGCATCGCGGTAAGGCCCACGCAGGCGCTCGACTACACGAACCTGCCCGACGTGATGATCGTGTGCGGCGGCATCCGCATCCGCGACGTGGTCGACGAAGGCGCGCGCGATACGCTCGCGGCACTCGCCGAACGTGGCCTGCCGCTCGGCGGCATCTGCACGGGCGCGTATGCGCTGATGTCGAGCGGGCTGCTCGACGGCTATCGCTGCACCGTGCACTGGGAGAACCTGTCCGCGCTGCATTCGGAGTTTCCGCAGGTCGGTTTCGCCGATGAACTGTTCGTCGTCGATCGCGACCGGCTGACCTGCACCGGCGGCACCGCGCCGCTCGACCTGATGCTGAACCTCGTCGGGATGCGCTTCGGCCAGCAATTGGCCGCGCAGGTATCCGAGCAGTTCATCCTGGAGCGCATCCGCAGCTCGACCGACACGCAGCCGATTCCGGTCGATGCGCGCGTCGGCTTCTCGCGCGCGGAGCTGATCGAGGTCGTGCGGCTGATGGAGGCGAACATCGAGGAGCCGCTGTCGCTCGAGGAGCTCGCGCGGCTCGTGCGGCTGTCGCAGCGGCACCTGCAGCGCATGTTCAAGGTGTACCTGAACGTGTCGCCGACCCACTATTACCTGACGCTGCGCCTGAAGCGCGCGCGCGACCTGCTGCGCACGACCGACGCGTCGATCGCACGCGTGACGACGGTCTGCGGCTTTCATTCGCCCTGCCATTTCAGCAAGGCCTATCGTGCGCAGTTCGGCCACGCGCCGAGCTACGAGCGCCGGTTGCCGGGGCGCTGACCGACCCAATGGTCCGCGACGCTGCCGGGATCGCGGCGCGCGGCTTCAATAAACGATCCCGCATTCAAGCAAACGACATCACTTTGAGGAGAAGCAAGATGAAGCGCCTATTGATCGCAGCGGTGTGCGGGATCGGGATAACCGCGCCGATGTCGGCCGTGTATGCGGCCGATCCGCCCGTGTGCAAGAACGTGCGCTTCGCGGACGTCGGCTGGTCCGACATCGCGGCGACCACGGGCCTCGCATCGACGATGCTGCAGGGGCTCGGCTACAGCCCGACGAAGACGATCGCCTCGGTGCCGATCACGTTCGCCGGCATCAAGAGCAAGCAGATCGACGTGTTCCTCGGCTACTGGTCGCCGACGATGGACCCGATCATCCAGCCGTTCACGAAGGCCGGCCAGATCAAGGTGCTGTCGACGCCGAACCTGACCGGTGCGAAATACACGCTCGCGGTGCCCGACTACGTGTACCAGGGCGGCCTGAAGTCGTTCGCGGATATTCAGAAGTACGCGGACAAGCTGAACGGCAAGATCTACGGGATCGAACCGGGCAACGACGGCAACCTGCTGATCAAGAAGATGATCGACGGCAACCAGTTCGGCCTCGGCAAGTTCAAGATGGTCGAGTCGAGCGAGGCCGGGATGCTGGTCGAGGTGAATCGCGCGATCCGCGACAAGCAGTGGATCGTGTTCCTCGGCTGGGAACCGCATCCGATGAACGTGCAGATGAAGATCGACTACCTGAGCGGCGGCGACGACGTGTTCGGCCCGAACTACGGCGAAGCGAAGGTGCTGACGGCGACGCCGCCCGACTACTCGCAGCGCTGCCCGAACGTCGCGAAGTTCGTGTCGAATCTGCAGTTCACGACGTCGATCGAGAACCACGTGATGATGCCGATCATGAACAAGGAAGACCCGAACAAGGCGGCGGCCGAGTGGCTGAAGGCGAACCCGCAGGCGCTCGACAAGTGGCTCGCCGGCGTGACGACGCTCGACGGCAAGCCGGGCCTGCCGGCGGTGAAGGCCTATCTCGGCGTGCACTGAGCGAGGTGCGCGGGGCTTCGCGGTCCTGACCGGAGGCCCGGCGTGCTGTCGAGCCGGCGGAAGCAGGGTACACATCCTGCTTCCGCCAGCTTTTTGCATTCGGCTTCATGCGCGGCCCGACCGTGAGCGGTCGATGCGCTAGACTGCCCGATTCCGATCGAGGAGGCGGTCATGATACGCAGTGCGCTTGAGGTATCCGGATGGCGGCAGGTGGCCGGCAGGCGGCCGAGGCCGAACGGCGCGTCGGCTTGTCGCGACGCAGGCTGCAGCCGGACGATGCCGCACTGCGGCCATTCACGCGCATGAAGCGCATCGAGCAAGTGGTGCTGGCCGCCGATCTCGCGGGCACGGCGGTGTTCGCGGTCGAGGGTGCCAATGCCGCGATCGGCGCCGGGCTCGACCTGTTCGGTGTGATGGTGCTGTCGCTCGTCGTCGCACTCGGCGGCGGCGTGATCCGCGATCTGCTGATCGGCGCACGGCCACCGAGCGCCGTGAGCGACTGGCGCTATCCGGCGCTCGCGTTCGCGTCCGGGCTGTTCGCGTTCGTCTTTCATGCGCGGGTGGCCGAGTTCTCGCCGTCGATGCTCACGACGCTCGATGCGGCCGGCCTTGCGTTGTTCGCGGTCGCGGGCGCGGTGAAGGCGCTCGAATTCCGGGTCCACCCATTCATCGCGACGCTGATGGGTGCCGTGACCGGGTGCGGCGGCGGCGTCGTGCGCGACGTGCTGCTCGCGCGGATACCGGTCGTGCTGGTCACGGATATTTATGCGAGCGCGGCACTGCTTGGTGCGGTCGTTGTCGTATCGTGCCGGCGGCTCGGTTGTCCGCCGGTCGTCGCGGCCGTGCTCGGCGGCATCGCCTGCTTTGCGCTGCGGATGGCGGCCGTGCGCTTCGGCTGGCAGTTGCCGAAAATCGCGGGCGGGGCGTAAACGGCGCTTCCAGCACACTTCGCGAAGCCGCAGCCGCAGCCGCTTGCCGGGCGGAAAAGGATGGGACAGAATCGCGACCACTGATCCGAACCGGACCGGACGTTCGTTTCGCGCAGCGCAATGGATCGCAATCGGGTACGCCTATGCCGCCTCTCGTCGAAGCAATCCTGGGTTGGGCCACCGTCGCGCTGGGCGCACTGGGCTTGATCTGCATGATGATCTGGCCGCTGACGCCGGACCGGTGGGTGTTCGAGGCCGGCTATGCGTGCGTGCCCGACGGCCGGGACCTGATCCTGTCGCCGCGGCGCATGCGCATGGGTCACTTCGTGTGGTGGTCGTTCGGCTTCGGGCTGAGTGCGTTGGGACTGGCCTGCATGATGGGCGTACCGCTGCTTGCCGGGAGCGTCACCCGTGACGAATTGCATGCATGGTACGAATGGCTTGGGCTTGGCGTCTTCGGTGTGTTCGTCGCCGGCGCGGGCGTGCTGTTGATCTGGATCGGCCGCAAGCTGATGCGCGCGCGCTGGTTTGCCGGTCCGCTGCGCGAAGCGCATTTTTGCTGGCGCGACGACGAACGCTGGATCGACATTCGCACCACGCGGCTGCTGCGCAAGCCGGTGCTGAGTAGCTACGCGTGTCGCGATCTGGAGCACCTGCTGGTCGGTGGCCGGAAAAGTATCGACGGCGCGGTCGTGGGCGGATCGCTGGTGAAGATCCAGAGCGACCTGGCGCAGCTCGTGCTTGTGTTTCGTAGCCGTCAGCCGATCGACCTGATGGGACGGATCAACGACGGCGAGCAAGCGCGCCGCATGGCCGGTATGATCGGCGCCTGGTGCGGTGTCGACGTGCAGCGGGTCGATGGTTTGCCTGGCGTGACGTCGTTCAACTTCGACCGGATCTGACTTTGCCCGCCTCGCGGGGTGAGTACCTCGCACCCATCTCACGACCCCTTCGTCGCCGCCGGCGCGTCGAAC
Organism: Burkholderia sp. Se-20373; assembly: GCF_017104705.1. Lineage (NCBI taxonomy): Bacteria > Pseudomonadati > Pseudomonadota > Betaproteobacteria > Burkholderiales > Burkholderiaceae > Burkholderia > Burkholderia sp. Se-20373. The sequence goes on from NZ_JAAGPH010000032.1 coordinate 7,141, forward strand.
ACCCGATCGAACGCCCACTGGAACACGAACGCGTAGCAGAAGAAGAACGCGAACAGCCCGATGTCGACGACGAACGCGTCGAGCCACGAGATGTCGAGCCACCCCGCCACGACCGGCACCAGGATGAAGATCAGCCCGCCTTCGAATCCGATCGCGTGGAGGATCCGCCGCCCGAGCGTGCGTGTCGGCTGACGACGCGACGCTTCCCAGCGCTCGAACAGCGCGTTGAAGATCATGTTCCACAGCATCGCGATCGCCGACATCGTCGCCGACAGCGCGCCCGAATAGACGAGGTCCTGCTTGAAGATCGCCGCGATCACCGGCGAGATGCAGGAAATCGCGATCGCTTCGTAGAGCACCGCCTGCGTGATCCTGCGCGGTAGGCCTTGCACGTTGTTGCTCCGGTTCGACACGACGCGCCGCGGCACCGTGCCGCGACGTCCAGCAAGGCTATCCGCGTTGCACGCCCGCTTCAATTCACCTAATCTCACCCGGATTCAATTGAATTCAACCCGGCCCGAGCCGGCCCGCGAGGCCCCGTGTTCTCGAAAATCCCCCTGACCGCATTGCGTGTATTCGAGTCGTCGGCGCGGCTCGGCGCGTTCAAGGCTGCCGCGGACGAACTGTCCGTGACGCCGGCCGCCGTGTCGCATCAGATCAAGTCGCTCGAGAGCCGGCTCGGCGTGCTGCTGTTCGAGCGCGGCGCGAGCGGCGTGCGGCTCACGGACGAAGGCGAACGCCTGTTTCGCGCGAGTCACGATGCGCTGCTCGCATTGAGCCGCGGGCTCGACGCGGTGCGGCCCGAGGCGGCCGACGAGCGTACGCTCGTGCTGACCACCACGCCCGCGTTCGCCGCGATGTGGCTGATTCCGCGCCTCGGGCGGTTTCGTCAGGTCGATCCGCAACTGCACATCAAGATCGAAACCGGCAACACGCTCGCGGATCTCGAACGCGATGCGCGGATCGATCTTGCGATTCGAGCGACGTCGCGCACGTTTCCGGCGCTGCACGAGATTGCGCTGATCGACGAGTATTTCGGCGCGTATGCAGCCGCCGGGTTCGACGCGCATCGCACGGACGAGCCGCTCGACCTGATCGAGACCGTGTGGGATACGCCGCTGCCGGTGTCGGTCGACTGGGTGTCGTGGTGTCGCGCGGCCGGCCGCGACGCGTGGCTCGAGCGCGCGGTGTTTCGCCACTACGACGACGAGCATTACGCGTTGCAGGCGGTGCTGCACGGGCAGGGCATCGCGCTGCTCAGTTCGGTGCTCGCTGCGGAGCATGTCGAGCACGGGGCGCTGATGCCGATCGAGCCGGCGGTGCGGATCCAGGGCGCGCGTTTTGTCGCGCTGTGCCGGCCGGGGCGGGAGCGCGAGCCGCAGGTCGGGTCGTTTCTCGACTGGCTCGAGGCGGAGATTGCGCAGACGCGGGAGGCAGTGGGGCGGATGGGGGCGGGCGTTGAGCGGTAAAGCGGGTCGTGCGGGCCGGATGCGAACCGACCTGCCCGCACCCCCACCTTCACCCGAACCTGACGCAATACACCGGCGGCAAATGCGCAGACACCAGTTGCCAGTTTTCGCCGCCGTCGCCGGACGTCCATAACCCGCCAGTCGTCGATCCCATCGCGAGGCGCGTGCCCGTGTCATCGATCGCGAGCCCGTGCCGATACACGAGGTCGTACGCCGGCGCACTCGGCAGCCCGTTCGTGAATTGCTCGAAACTGCGCCCGCCGTCGCGTGTGCGCGTGACGACGAACCGGCCGTCCACCGGAATCCGGCACGCGTCCTTCACGGCCGGCACGAACCACGCGGTGTCCGGTTCATGCGGGTGCACGACTACCGCGAAGCCGAAGCTCGAAGGCTGCGCCTCGATGCGCCGCCAGTGTTCGGCGCCGTCGGTCGAGCGGAAGATCGCGCAGTGATGCTGCGTCCACAGCACGTCCGGGTTGGCCGCGCACTGCACGACGCGATGCGGGTCCTGCGCGTTGGGCTCACCGCGTCGTTCGGGCGGCATGTAGTCGGCTTCCATGCCGTCGGCGGTCACGCGCCACGTCGCGCCGCCGTCGGCGGTCTGCCAGACGCCGCCGCACGAGATGCCGACCATCACGTGCCGGCTGTCGCGCGGATCGACCATCACCGAATGGATGCCCGGCGCATCGTATCCGCCGCCGCCCCATTCGGCGCGCTCCGGGCGATCCCATAGCGGGCGGTTGAGCACCCACGAATCGGCATGGTCGTCGGAGCGGAACAGGCCGCCGGGAATCGTGCCGGCCCACAGCACGCCGGGTTCGTCCGCGCCGCCGGTTTCGAGCGACCAGATTTGCTGAAGGGTCCACGGCGGCGGCGACCCGGCAGGCTCGTCGTCGGTGTTGCCGCTGCCGCCGTGCGGATCGGCACGGGTCGGCGACGCCTCGGCGGGCTGCGGCGGATAGACCGGGACTGCGCATTCTTCCCAGTCGGCGGCGCCTGCGCGCCTGCGGTGCAGCTTGACGCCGAAATGGCCGAGGTTCACCGCGGCATACAGCGTGCCGTCGCGCGGGTCGGCGAGCGCCATGCTGACCGGCTCGCCGGCGAAGTGCGGCTCACCGAGCGTCCAGCCGCCGTGGCCGTCGGCCTGCAGGACGAACAGGCCCTTGCGGGTGGCGACGAGCAGTCGATCGTTCATTTGCGATGTCTCCGGATGCCCGGCCTGACGTTGGGGTGCGCGGCCGGTGCTGGTGCATACGTCCCCTTATCCGCCCGTCAACGCCTGCACGACATAGACCCGGCTGGCGTCGCCGAGCACATCGGACAGGTGTTGCCGGTCGCGGATCGGCTGGCCGTCGATGAATACCGACAGGTGTTTGCGCAGCGCACCCTGGTCGTCGAGGATGTAGCCGCGCAGCCGCGGCTGCTCGCCGAAAACGGTGTCGAATGCCTCGCCGACCGAGTGGGCGTCGATTTCGCGCTCGGGCGTTTCGATATGCCGCTGGATCGAGGCGGCGAAGAAGAGGTGCGCCATGGCGGTGGCTGGCAGGAGCCGCGCGGAGGGGACGGTCTGTAGTTTAGGCGATCCAGCGGGGGCGACGGGGCTGGATCCTCGTCGGTTTGGTCTTGCGGGGTCGCACCGTCGGGCGCTTCGGTCACGCGTACTTGTCGCCCACCGCCGCCCTGACCGGATGCGTGTCATAGACGATGACCATGCGCTCGACGAGTCCGCTTTCGTCGAATTCGAACACGTCGACGCATTCGAACTGCACCGCCGAGCCGTCCTTCAGCCCCCAGTCGTACACGAAGTAACCGGTTGCCCGTCGCGCGCCGGTCGCACTGACACAGATGTCGATCGCCGTGATGCGGCTTTGTCCGGATGCCGAAGCGACCTTGTCGAAGAACGGTATCGGCTGCATCCAGCCGAGAAACGGCGAAAAAATCCGCGCATCCGGCGTGAACAATGCGCAGATCGCGGCGACGTCGCCGCGCTCGAGCGCTTTCAGGTAGGTGTCGACCTGCCGCGTGTATAGTGCCTTCGACGATGGGTCCATTCTCTTTCTCCGCGGGTTGTTGACGAGCCGGGCCGCGACAGGCGAGGCGGAGCCGGCGCAACCACGATAGCGATGCACAGATGTCCGAACAATCGAAAAATCCGCAACCCGGGCATGCGGCCCGTGCATACCCGCTGGCCGAACTCACGCGAGCCCTGCCGCCGTTGACGGCGTTCCAGGCTTTCGTTGCCGCGGCCGAACTGGGCAGCTTCAGCCGGGCCGCGGATCATCTGTGCCGGACCCAGGGGGCGGTGAGCCGTCAGGTGCAGCAACTGGAAGTGCATTACGGGTGCGCGCTGTTCGTGCGTCATGCGTCGGGGCTGACACTGACTGCGGAAGGCGGCGCGTTGCTGACGGTGGCCGTCGACGTCTTGACGCAACTGGCACGCCACGCGGAGGCGCATAGCGGCGTCGCGCCGGTTCTCACGCTGCGGTTGCCGTCGACCTTCGCGATCCGCTGGCTGCTGCCGCGTCTCCCGGCGATCAATCGCGCACTCCCGCGGACCGAGCTGCGTATCCAGACGTCGGCGGACGACACGCCGGATTTCGCCGGAACCGACGTCGACGCGATCGTCGTACGAGGCGCCGGGCACTGGGCCGGCATGGTGTCGGTTCCGCTCTTTGCAGAGCGGCTGACACCGATGTGTACCGGCACGCTGGCCGCTTCGTTGAGATCGATCGCCGACCTTGCGCAGGCCACGCTGCTTCATCCCGCCCACGGGCACGACGAGTGGCGCGGCTGGCTCGCGGCCGTCGGCGCGACGCAGGTCGACCCGGAAACCGGGCTCGTACTGGACACGCTCGAATTGACGCTCACCGCCGCCGAGCAGGGGCACGGCGTGGCGATCGGCGACCCGCGCATGGCCCGGGACCGGCTCGCGGCCGGGACGCTGGTTGCCCCGTTTGGCGACGTCGTGGACAACGGTCTCGGCTATTTCCTCGTGTACCCGTCGCCGCGTGCGATGCAGCCCAAGATTCGCGCGCTGACGTCGATCCTGACGGAACTGGCACAGGACGATTCGCCGCGCGTGGCGTGACGGGAAGCCACGCCGCTCACGCGCGCTAAACCGGAATCGACCGCCCGCGCATCCTGATCCCGATCCGCACGACGCCAATCACCGCATTCGACAGCCACGTGAGCAGGCGCGGCATCCCGCGCCGGCGGATATCGAGCAGCAGCACGATCCGCACTGCGTCGCTGTCGTTCCACACCTCGTGCAGGAAGGTGTCGTCCCACAGCAGGAAACGTCCTTCCTCGAGCCGGTATTCGTGGCCGTCGACCTTCAGCACGGCGGCCGGCGTGCCGTCCGCGCGCGTCGGCATCGACAGCACCAGATAGCCGCGCAGGATGCCGCGAAACGGCCCGCGATGCGGTGGAATGTGCTTGCCGGGCGCGAGGAACGACAGCGATGCGGACAGCACGTCCGGCGATGCCGCGACGATCGACGCGACGGTCGGGCAGCGCGACAGGTTGCGCGGGAACGGCTGGCCGTACGCCTGCATGATGAACATCCGCCAGTCGCGCGCATCGTTGGCCGAGATGTCGTACTGCTCGCGCATGATCTCGTGAAAGCGCGGGATGCGGGCCATGTCGCGCGCCACGGCGAACGCCTCTGCCTGGATGTCGGTCCACGCACGGACGAAACGCTCGGCGTCGGGAAACACGGCCGGATCGAGCACCGCGCCGCCGTCGAGATGGCGGTCGTACAGCGTGCGCAGCAAGCCGGCTGCATAGTCGTAAGCGACGGACATGGTCGATCGAAGGGCGATCCGTAAGGGGTGACGTCAGTCTGCCCGAAGCGCGGCGGGCGCTGCGTTACGTCAGGTTACGCCGGCTGACGAAAGAATGACAGTTGCATGAACGTCCACCCCGGGTGCTCCGGGCGCTCGAGAAGCCACGTGATCCGGGTTGTGCGACGCGCGGGAATAAACGCACGCGCTCCGTCGTCATACGGGTGTAGCACGTCGTCTCGTTGACTTCTCAAGGAGTGGAACATGAACACGCATTGGCTGGTGGCCGCCGCGGTGGCGGCGATTTCTCTCGCGGGTATCGCGACGCAAGCGTCGGCACAGGCACTGACGCGCGCGCAGGTCAGGCAGGAACTGATCGACGCCGAAAACAACGGGCTGCGCTTCGTGACCGATACGTCGTATCCGGACGTGAGCCCGCTGTTCCAGCGGCAGGTCGAACAGATGTCGGCACATCGGGCCAGCACGGCGGTCGGCAGCGATCCGGCCGCGTCATCCGAAGCGGGCAGGCCGGCGACGATGTCGCCGCGCCAGGGTTCTGCCGCCTGCGTCGGCCCCGCGAGTTTCTGCACGGTCTATTTCGGAAGCTGACGCAGCGGCCTGCGTTCGCGGGTCAGGCATTCAAGGTATTCAACACGGTTGATCGATACGGAACATTGAAGGAGTTCATGATGAAAACCTATATCGCAGTACTGACGATGATCGGCGCGATCGTCGCTCAGTCGGCCTTCGCGCAATCGGCCGCGCCGCTGACGCGTGCGCAGGTTCGCGACGAATTGATCCGCCTGGAAGCGGCCGGGTACGACCCGGCGAAGGGAGACGACGGCGAGTATCCGGCGGACATCCAGGCGGCGGAAGCGAAGCTTGCCGAGCAGGACCGGGCCCGGATGGCGGCTGCCGCCGCGCACGCACCGGCCTCCGGCATGCCGGCGCAGACCAGCAACTAGGTGTCGACATGGTCTTGTGCGACTTCAGGCCGGCGTGTTCGCGACACGGCAGTACCACAGCCCTTCGTGCCGCTCGACGCGGCAGGAGGGCGCCGGCCGCGCTGCCCGTCATCGCGCGCCGCTTCGCGCGGCGGCGCGATCATCTCATCGGCCGCGTGCGATGAGCGGCCGGCCGGGCGTGCGATGAACCGGAACGAAGACGGTATCGGTATCGGCGGCAATCCGGCACATGCGCGCGATGCCATGCGGTGCCGCCGGCATGGCGATCACCAGGGCGTCATGCGCTGCATGACCTGATCGCGCAGCACGAAGCGGTGCGCGAGCGCGGCCGCCACGTGCAGGCAAATGCCGACGAACAGTGCCCACGCGAGGATGCCGTGCACGTCGCCCATCGCGTGGCCGAATGCGGAGCCGGCCGCCGACAGCGCGGGCAACGGCACGATTCCGAGCAACGTCACGCTCCAGGCGCGCGACGACGCGTTGATCCAGCCGAGCAGCGGCACCGCGATCAGCAGCGCGTAGAGCGCGAAATGCGTCGCGCCCGACAGTGCGCGCATCGCGGGCGGCAGGTCACTCGCGGGCGGGCGATGCGTCACGCGCCACAGCACGCGGCAAGCCATCGCCGCGAGCAGCGCGGTTCCCACGAGGAGGTGGGCGGCGATCAGGCCGACGGGCTGCGTGTCGCGATGCACGTCGGGCATCGTCCAGCCGATCGCATATTGCGCGATGACCAGCGCGACGATCAGCCAGTGAAGCGAGCGCGCAACGGTGTCATATCGAGCGGGCGTGGACATGGAGACTCCCGGCGTACGGGGGGAAGGTATCAATCGTGGGAATTCTACGGTCGTATCCTTAACGAAACGTTAAGCACGGGGTATCGCACGTGACGGCGGGCCGCCGGGTTCGCCCGCGCCCGCCGACGGCAGCGTGATCACGACGCCGAGGCCCCGCCCGCCGATGCCGGCCCCGAACTGCACGGTGCCGCCGAAATACTGGGCGATGCGTGTGACGATCGACAATCCGAGCCCGCTGCCGGGCGATTGCACGCCGCTGCCCCGATAGAAACGGTCGCCGAGCCGCTCGTGCTCGCCGGGTACGACACCGGGCCCGTCGTCGCACACGGCGATGCGTTGCCGCGTGCCGTCATCGTCCACACCGATCTCGATGCGGCCGCCCTGGCGGCCGTACTTGACGGCGTTGTCGACGAGGTTGTCGAGCAGGATGCCGATCAGGATCGGATCGGCTTCGATCGCCCGTCCGGATACGGTGCCTGCCACGAGCGCGATGGCCTTGTCCGATGCCTTCGCGAGATGGCGATCGATGGCGGCTTCGACGAGTTCGCGAACGACGACGGCACGTGTCGGAATGCGGTCGTATTCGTCGAGTCGCGCGAGCAGCAGCAGTTGTTCGGCGAGACGCGCGCTACGGTCCACGCCTTGAACGACCCGCTGCATCGCCAGTTGCTTGCATGCAGGATCGTCGGTCGCGATTGCCACCTGGGCCTGGACCTTGATCGCGGCGAGCGGCGTCTTGAGTTCATGCGCGGCGTCGGACGTGAACGCGCGCTCGCGCACGATCGATTGCCGAAGCCTCGCCAGCAGTCGATCGATCGCGTCGACCAGCGCGCGCACTTCGTCCGGCACGGTGGCGATGCCGAGCGGTTCGAGCGATCGTGCGTCGCGTGCACCGATCAGCGCCGACAGCGTCTTCAACGGTGCGAGACCGCGCCCGATCAGGTACCAGAGAAGCAGCGCCAGCACCGGGAGTGCGACGATCAGCGGCAGGACGATGCCGCGCGCGATGCCGGTCGCCAGGTCGCTGCGCGTGTTGGCGATTTCCATCACGCGTATCCAGCGCCCCGACGCGTCGTCGCGCAACGTGTGCGTGCGCCACGGTGCGTCGTGAATGACGATCGTTTCAGGCGTGCCGCGCGCGTTGCGCGTGCCGGGCAACCCGGCCGCTTCGGCTGGAAGGCTCGACGCGACGACATGGCCCTGGGCGTCGCGTACCTCGAACAGCACGTCGCGCGGCAGGCGATCGCCGTCGGTCACGGGGCCGGGCTTCGAATGGCCACGATCCAGTTCGACGCGTGCATCGGGCGGAACACGGGCGAGGCGTTCGAGGTCGGCGGGAGAAAGATCGACCAGCAGCGACGCGTATTCGACGAGGCGCGCATCTTCCCATTCGCCGATCTCGCGCGTCGCATAACGGAAGCTGCCGAATACGGCGACGAGCCACACGACGGTCACGCAGCCGAGCGCCATCGACGACACGCGGCGCCGTATCGAGCGGGAGATCATGCGAGGTCGACGACGTAACCGATGCCGCGAACGGTGCGGATCAGGTCCGCGCCGAGTTTCTTGCGCAAGTTCGAGACATGGACCTCGATCGCATTGCTTTCGATACCTTCCTGCCAGCCGTACAGGGTGTCTTCGAGGCGCGCGCGCGATTGCGGCGCACCCGGGTGGCTGACGAGCTGAACCAGGATGGCCCACTCGCGCGAGGTCAGTGCGATGCGCGACGCATCGCGTGTCACGGTGTGGGCGGTGAGGTCGATCGTGATGTCGCGCCACACGATCTCGTCGCCGGCGCGGCCCTGCGAGCGGCGCACGAGCGCACGACAACGGGCCAGCACCTCGGTCAGCTCGAACGGCTTCGCGAGATAGTCGTCCGCGCCGTCGTCGAGGCCGCGGACCCGGTCGGCCACGGTGCCGCGCGCGGTCAGCACCAGCACCGGGACCGTGTCGCCGGCATCGCGCAAGGCGCGCAGCAGATCCGTGCCCGATTTCCCCGGCAGGCCGAGATCGAGCACGACGAGCGCGAAGCGCGTCGTCGCGAGCGCCGCGGCGGCCGCGTGTCCGTCGCGCAACCAGTCGACGTGATAGCCGGCCTGGCTGAGGCTGATCTCGAGACCGCTGCCGATCAGGTCGTCGTCTTCAACAAGGAGGAGTCGCATGGTCGATTCGGGTGCAGATGGCTGCGATTGTACGAGTGCAACCCTGCATCCCGTGCAACGGATTGTAATTGTGCTGCGTCAAGCTTCCTCCGATTCTGAAGAACGCTTAAGGTTTGCCGCCGGTAATCCCGCTACCATCGGCCACAACATTTCTCGGGTGGTGCTCCGCTTCCCTGGATCCCGAACCGGGTTGCGCCTGTCCGGCACTTGCCGCGCAAGCTTGCCCGTCAATCCGCGACGCTTCCGATCGGTCCCAGGTCGATGGGAGTCGTCCGAACGGGAGGTTCATTCCTCATGGCATCCTCGACGATCGGGCGATGGCGCGCCCACCTGCTGATCGCCGCGCTGGCCGGCATGTTGATTCAGTGTTTCATGCTGGTGTCGTTGCTTGCATGGCGCGTACCCGAAGCATTTTTCACCACGATGACGTTTCGCGTCTGGGTCGTCATCGCGGTGGCCACCGCGATCCTTTCAGCCCGCAAGCTTGCCGACGTCGCGTTCCGGGCCGCGCTCGCCTGCGGCTGCGTGCGCGTGACAGGAATCGATCACCGCACGGTAGTCGTGTCATCTGATTGCGCGTATCGTCGCTTGGTCGTCCTTCACATCCGGCTCCACGGGAATCGATACGGCGGCGTGCACGGGTGACCCCGCGTGCGCGCGGCGGCTCCCGGGTGTCGTGGTCGCACGGGTCATCACTGGGGAGAAGCATGGTTTTGCTGCATGTGCTGCGCGCGCTGGCCGGGGCAATGTCGATCGTCTGCGGGCTGGGCGTGATACTGGGCATTGCCTACACGATCACGGCCAGCGTGCTGGTCGGCCGGTTCTTTTCCCGGGCGGCGGCCGAGCCGCGCGAGTATCCGGGCGTCACCGTCGCGAAGCCGCTGCACGGCGACGAGTGGCAACTCGGACAGCATCTCGAAAGCTTCTTCGTGCAGAATTATCCGGGGCCGGTCCAGCACCTGTTCGGCGTGCACGATGCGAACGACAAGGCCCTCGGGGCCGTCGAGGCGCTGCGGGCGCGCTACCCCGACGCGAACATCAAGGTCGTCGCCGATGCGCGGCTCTACGGGCCGAACCGCAAGATCGCCAATCTCGTGAACATGCTCGAGCACGCGGAGTATTCGGTGCTCTGTCTCGCCGACAGCGACGTGCTGGTCGAGCGCGATTATCTGCGCGCCGTCGTCGGCGCGCTGCAGCAGCCGGAGGTCGGCATCGTCACGAGCGTGTATCGCGGCATCGCATCGCCGGGCTTCTGGCCCGGTGTCGCCGTCGCGATGACGAACTACCATTTCCTGCCGGGCGTGATCACCGGGCTCTTCATCGGGCGCGCACGGCCCTGCTTTGGCCAGACGATTGCGATCACGCGTGCGACGCTCGAACGCATCGGCGGGCTCACGCGTTTCGCGCATCACCTGGCCGAGGATCATGCGCTGGGCGAAGCGGTGCGGCAGGTGGGCGCGCAGGTCGTCATTCCGCCGTTCGTCGTCGGGCATGCGTGCGTCGAGGAAACGTTCGCGAAGCTGTACGCGCACGAATTGCGCTGGAGCTGCACGATCCGCGCGGCGGACCGGCTCGGTCACGCCGGCTCGGTGCTGATGCACCCGGTGCCGCTCGCGCTGCTGGCGCTGCTGTTCTCCGGCGGCACGGCCGTCGCGTGCGGGCTGGCGGTCGCGGCGCTCGCCGCGCGGGCGCTGCTGATGCTGAAAACGAGCCGGGCGACCGGCGCGGGCCTGCGCGGCGCGCTCTGGCTGCCGTTCGTCGATCTCCTGCAGTTCTTCGTGTTCGTATCGAGCTTCTTCTCGTCGCATGTCGTGTGGCGCGGCACGCGTTTTCGCGTCGACCGCGAAGGCCTGCTGTCGCCCGCGAGCGAATCATGACGACACCGGCTAACCCCGCTGCCGATGCCGCGGAGCGCAACGCCGCGCGGGGCGACGCACGGCTTCGCCGTGTGGGGCAGGTGGCGGCGCTGGGCGGGCTCGCGCTCGCCGTGTGGCTGATCTGGCGCGAGCATCCGCTCGACATCCTGCATCGCCTGCAGATCGCCGGCGCGGGGCTGTTGCTCGCGGCGCTGGCGCACATCCTGCCGATGCTCGCGAATGCGTGGGACTGGCGGATGCTGATTCGCAGCCCGCGCCGGCCGTCGTTCGCGACGATGCTGAAGCTCGTGTGGATCCGCGAATCGATCAACGGGTTGTTGCCGGTCGCGCGGATCGGCGGCGAGATCGTGTCGTTCGGCCTGCTGCGGCAGGCGGGCGTGCGGCCGGCGACCGCCGTCGCCAGCCTCGTCGCCGACATGCAGCTGACGCTGATCAGCCAGCTGGTGTTCGCGCTGGTCGCGATCGGCTACGTGCTCGAGCACGTGTCGTCAGACGCCGCGCGCGTGGCCGGCAACCTCGCGATCGGCATGGCCGCGCTGGTGCCGGTGCTGCTGCTGTTCGCGCTGGTGCAGCATGCGCGGCCGTTCGAACGCGCGATGCGCGTGCTCAACCGCGTCACGAGCGGCAAGGTGGTGGCGCTGGTCGGCGAGTCGGCGCGCACCGATCAGTCGATCCGGATGATCTGGAGAAAGACCGGCATCGTCGTGCGTTATCTCGTGATCTGGCAGACGCTGCAGTTCGTCGGCTATGCACTGGAAATCTGGCTCGCGCTGGTTTTCCTCGGCGCGGAGCCGACGTTCGCGCAGGCGCTCGCGATCGAGGCGCTGATCCAGCTCGTGAGCAGCATCGCGTTCCTGATGCCGGGCGGGCTCGGCGTGCAGGAGGGCGGGTTCGTGCTGATCGGCGGGCTGCTCGGGTTCGACCCGCCGACCTGTCTCGCGCTGGCCGGCGCCCGCCGCGTGCGCGACCTGCTGTTCTATCTGCCGGGCCTGCTGGCCTGGCAGTGGGCGGCCGGTTCGGCGAACCGGCCGGGCGGAACGAAACGCGCGCCGTTGCCCATCGGGGAATCGGCCCGGCCGCGGTGATGTGACCGGGCAGCCGCTGCTCGCCACGTGCGGCGGGCGGTGCGGGGAATCAGCGCCGTTCGCCGGCGAGATGGCTGCGGATCACGTCCGCGAACGACGTGTCGCCCTTCAACCCGAGCGCCTCCGCGCGCGACGTATCCCAGCGGCCCGGCCAGCTGCCGACGATCTTCTCGACGCGTTCGTCCGGCACATGGCGGATCCGCTTCACGACGTCGTCGCCCGCGACCTCGCGCAGCGCCGCGATCATTTCGTCGACCGATACCGACAGGCCGGGCAGATTGATCACCCGTTTGTTGCCGAGCTTCGCGCTGTCGATCTCGCAGCCCGCGACGAGCGCTTCGATCGCGCCGCGCGGCGACAGCAGCCACAGCCGCGTCGAACCCGGCACCGGGCACACGCTTTCCTCGCCGTTCAGCGGCTCGCGGATGATGCCGCTCGCGAACGACGACGCAGCCGCATTCGGGCGGCCCGGCCGCACGCTGATCGTCGGCAGCCGCAGCACACGGCCGTCGACGAAGCCGCGCCGCGCGTAGTCGCACAGCAGCAGCTCGGCGATCGCCTTTTCGGCGCCGTACGACGATTGCGGGTTCAGCGCGGTGTCGTCCTGCACGATGTCGGGCAGCGTGCCGCCATAGACCGCGACGGAGCTCGTGAACACGACGCGCGGCCGATGGCCGCGCGCGCGGCATACTTCGAGCAGCGTGCGCGACGCGTCGAGGTTGATCCGCATGCCGAGATCGAAATCGGCTTCGGCCTGCCCGCTGACGATTGCCGCGAGGTGGAAGATCGCGCCGGTCTGCGTGTCGATCGCGCGGTCGAGCACCGCGCGCTCGGCGATGTCGCCGACGATCGACGTCACGCGCGCGTCGCCGAAATCGCTGCCCGCGACGACGTCGAGCAGCACCAGCTCGTCGATCTTCTCGCTGCGGCCGTCGGGGCCGGTCAGTTCGCCGCGCTCGAGCAGCTTGCGCGCGAGACGCTGGCCGAGAAAGCCGGCGCCGCCGGTGATCAGTACTTTCATGTTCTTTACCCTCGGAAGAATGCTGGAATTACAGATACGGCTTGAGCCAGCCGAGCCCTTCGGACGTGCCGGCCTTCGGGCGGTACTCGCAGCCGATCCAGCCGTCATAGCCGAGCGCGTCGATCAGCGCGAACAGGTACGGGTAGTTGAGTTCGCCGAGATCCGGCTCGTGGCGCTCGGGCACGCCCGCGATCTGGATATGGCCGATGCCCGCGAAATCGCGCTTGAGCTTCATCGCGAGATCGCCTTCGACGATCTGGCAGTGGTAGCAGTCGAACTGCACCTTCAGGTTCGGCGCGCCGACTTCCGCGCAGATCGCCTGCGCGTCGTCCTGGCGGCTCAGGAAATAGCCGGGCATGTCGCGCTGGTTGATCGGCTCGATCAGGATCGTGATGCCGTGCGCGGCGGCGGCCTGCGTCGCATGGCGCAGGTTCGCGAGGTAGGTGTCTCGATGGCGGGCACGGTCGGCGCCCGGCGGCACCATGCCGGCCATCACGTGCAGCTTCTTGTTGCCGAGCACGCGCGCATAGTCGAGCGCCTGATCGATGCCGCGCCGGAACTCGTCCTCGCGGCCCGGCAGCGACGCAGTGCCGCGTTCGCCCGCGGCCCAGTCGCCGGGCGGCGCGTTGAACAGCGCCTGCTCGAGGTGGTGCGCGTCGAGCCGTGCACGGATGTCCTCGGCGGCGAAGTCGTACGGGAACAGGTACTCGACGGCCTTGAAGCCGTCGTAGGCGGCAGCGGCGAAGCGTTCGAGGAACGCGTGCTCGGTGTACATCATCGAGAGGTTGGCGGCGAAGCGTGGCATGGCAGCGGGTCCTGTGAATGAATGGGGCGGGGCGCACGGCGCCCCGCGCCGAATGGCGGCCGGATCGTTCGCGGGGCGAATCAGCGGTTCACGAGTTTCGCAGGCGTGAGCCACACCGCGATCGCGCCGATCACGAGCATCGCGGCGAGCACGTACATGCCGGACGCCGTGCTGTGCGTGACGTCCTTCAGGTAGCCGATCACGTACGGGCTCGCGAACCCGGCGAGGTTGCCGACCGAGTTGATGATCGCGATCCCGGCCGCGGCCGCGGAGCCCGCGAGGAACGCGGTCGGCAGCGACCAGAACAGCGGGGCGCAGGTCAGCACGCCGCCCGCCGCGAGCGACAGGAACACGATCGACACCGCCGTATTGTGCGAGTACGACGCGGCGACCGCAAACCCGAGCGCGCCCATCAGCGCCGGCACGATCAGGTGCCAGCGGCGTTCGCGGCGCTTGTCCGCGCTGTGGCCGAACAGGTTCATCACGACGATCGCGACGAGGAACGGAATGGCCGACAGCAGGCCGATCTGCAGCGTATCGGTGATGCCGGTCGACTTGACGAGCGTCGGCATCCAGAACGTGAGGCCGTACTGGCCGGTGACGAACGCGAAGTAGATCAGCGACATCCACCACATGCGCGGGTCCGCGAACACGGCCTTCAGCGAATGGCCGTGCTGCTGCTGTTCCTGCGGCTGCGCGGCGATCTCGTCCTCCAGCAGCTGCTTCTCGCGCTCGTCGAGCCACTTCGCGCCGCGGATGCTGTTGTCGAGATACAGGATCGTCGCGATGCCGACGAGCACGGCCGGCACGGCTTCGATCATGAACATCCATTGCCAGCCGTGGAAGCCCGAGCCGCCGTGGAAGTGCTCCATGATCCAGCCCGACAGCGGGTTGCCGAAGATGCCCGACACGGGAATCGCGGACATGAACACCGCGATGATCTTCGCGCGGCGATGCGACGGGAACCAGTACGTGAGGTACAGGATCACGCCGGGATAGAAGCCGGCTTCCGCGAGGCCGAGCAGGAAGCGCAGCACGTAGAACTGCGTCGGCGTTTGCACGAACGCGAACAACGCGGACAGCAGGCCCCACGTGATCATGATCCGTGCGATCCAGATGCGTGCGCCGATGCGATGCATCAGCAGGTTGCTTGGCAGTTCGAACAGAAAATAGCCCAGAAAGAAGATGCCGGCGCCGAGCCCGAACACCGTTTCGCTGAACGCGAGATCCTGCGACATCTGCAGCTTCGCGAAGCCGACGTTCACGCGGTCGAGATACGCGACCACGTAGCAGAGCATCAGGAACGGCACGATGCGCCAGAACACTTTCTTGTAGGTGCGGTCGAGTTCCGCGGCATGGGCGGGCGCGGCGGGCGAGCGGCCAGCGGCCGCGTCGAGAGCAGTCATCGTCGTCTCCAATGATGTCGTGTGCCGGCGGCGCGTACGTCGCCGGTCGTGTGTGTGCTGACGGAAGGGCCCGCGCACACGGCGGGCATGGGAATCGTTGCGTGGCGCGTCGCTACCAGCGCGCGCCGAAGCTGGCGCGCAGTTCGTCGAGCGCGGCGTCGTCGAGCGGTTCGGGTTGCGGGTGCGTCATCAGCCACAGCCGCGCCGTTTCCTCGAGCTCCTCGAGCGCGTACGACGCGTGCGACACCGACGGCCCCCACATCACCGGGCCGAGGCGCTCGAGCAGCACGCCGCGCACCTGGTCGGCGAGCGCCGCGACTTCGGCGGCAACGCCCGGATCACCGGGGCGGCGGTAGCGGATCAGCGGAATGTGGCCGACCTTCATCACGTAGTACGGCGTGATCGGCGGCAGCACGTCGGTGTCGCGCCACACGCCCGCGAGCGTCAGCGCGACGAGATGCGTCGAATGCGTGTGGACGACGCCGTTCGCTTCGGCATTGCGCGCGTAGATGCCGCGATGCAGCGCGAGCGTCTTCGATGGCTTGCCGCCCGATACGGGCTGGCCGTCGAGGCCGACTTTCGCGATGTCGTTCGGGTCGAGCCGGCCGAGGCAGGCATCGGTCGGCGTGATCAGCCAGCCGTCGGCGAGGCGCGCGCTGATGTTGCCGGCGCTGCCGACCGCGTGGCCGCGCGCATACAGGCTCGCACCGACCACGCAGATCTCTTCGCGCAGTTTTGCTTCGACGCTCATCGTGCGGCTCCGTCCAGCGCGCGCAGCGCCTTGTCGAAAAAGTCCGTGGCGCCGAAGTTGCCGGACTTCAGCGCGAGGCCGAGCGGCTGCGCGTCGATGGTGGCCGTCGCCGGCACGCCCGGATCGATCTGCGCGCCGATCTGCAGCGATTTCACGTCGAGCGCCTGCACGACCGCGCCGGACGTTTCGCCGCCGGCGACGACGAACTTGCGCACGCCGAGATCGCGCAGCCCCCGCGCGATCGCCGCGAGCGTGGCTTCGACGAGATGGCCGGCCGCGTCGACGCCGAGCGCCTGCTGCACGGCCTTTACTTCATCGGGCGTCGCGGTCGCATAGATCAGCACCGGCTGCGGCAGGTGCGAGCGCGCGAACGCGAGCGCCTGGTCGACGACGGGCTCGCCGCGCGAGGCCGCGAGCGGATCGATGCGGAAGCTCGGCCGCGTGGCGCGCCAGGCGGCGACCTGCGCGTTGGTGGCCTTCGACGCGCTGCCGGCGAGCACGGTCGAGAGCCCTTCGATGCGCGGCAGCGACGCTGCGTTGTCGCGCTCGGGCAGTTGCTCCGCGCGGCGGAAATTCGCAGGCAGGCCGAGCGCAATGCCCGAGCCGCCGGTGACGAGCGGCAGGCCCGCGCACGCTTCGCCGAGTACGTAGAGGTCGCGATCCGACAGCGCGTCGGCGATCGCGAAGCGCACGCCTTCCGCGCGCAGTTGCTCGATTCGCGTGCGGACGGCGGCCGCGCCCAGCGCGATCGTGTCGTAGCGGATCAGGCCGACCGGCGACTTCGTCTGCCGCTGCAGCACGCGCACGAGGTTCGCGTCCTGCATCGGCGTGAGCGGATGATTCTCCATCCCCGATTCGTTCAGCAGCACGTCGCCGACGAACAGGTGGCCGCGATAGATCGTGCGGCCGTTCTCGGGGAACGCCGGGCACGCGATCGTGAAGCCGCCGCCGGCCGCATCGAGCAGCGCATCGGCGACGGGCCCGATGTTGCCGGCGTCGGTCGAATCGAATGTCGAGCAGTACTTGAAGAAGAACTGCCGGCAGCCTTGCGCGCGCAGCCATTCGTAGGCGGCGAGCGATTGCGCGACGGCGTCGGCCGCGGGGATCGTGCGCGACTTCAGTGCGACGACGATCGCGTCGGCGTCGAGCGGGGTGTCTGCGGCGCCGTCGGCGGGCACGCCGATCGTCTGCACGGTGCGCATGCCGCTCTTCACGAGCATGTTCGCGAGATCGGTCGCGCCGGTGAAATCGTCGGCGATGCAGCCGAGCAGGGGACGGGAAGCGGAAGCGGTCATGGCGGAAGCGTCGGTCGAATCAGCGGGCGGGCGGCAGCGTGATGCCGGGGAAGGTCTTGATCACGGCGGAATCGTCCTCGCCGCCGTGGCCGGCGCTCGACGCGCTCATGAACATCTGGTGCGCGGTGGCCGACAGCGGCAGCGGGAACTTGCTGCGGCGCGCGGTATCGAGCACGAGGCCGAGATCCTTCACGAAGATGTCGACGGCCGACAGCGGCGTGTAGTCGCCGTTCAGGATGTGCGGCACGCGGTTCTCGAACATCCACGAATTGCCGGCGCTGTGCGTGATCACGTCGTACAGCGCATCGGCATCGACGCCTTCGCGCAGGCCGAGCGCCATCGCCTCGGCCGCCGCCGCGATGTGCACGCCGGCCAGCAGCTGGTTGATGATCTTCACTTTCGAGCCGATGCCGTGCGCGTCGCCGAGGCGATAGACCTTGCCGGCGATCGCCGCGAGCACGTCCTCGCAGCCCGCATAGGCGGCGGCCGGGCCCGACGTCATCATCGTCATCTCGCCGGAGGCCGCGCGCGCGGCGCCGCCGGATACCGGCGCATCGAGCATCTGCAGGCCGGCCGCCTCGATCCGCGCGCCGAGCGCGACCGCGAACTCGGGCGCAACGGTCGCGCTGGCGATCACGACGCCGCCCGGCTTCATCGCCGCGACCGCGCCGTGCTCGCCGAACAGCACCGTGTCGGTCTGCGCGGCATTGACGACGAGCGTGACGACGACGTCGCACTGCGCGCCGAGTTCGGCCGGCGTCGCGCAGGCGATGCCGCCTTCGGCGGCGAACGCCTGCAGCACGGTGTCGCGCACGTCGCATGCGTGCACGCGCAGGCCGGCGCGCAGCAGCGAGCGGGCGACGCCGAGGCCCATCGCGCCGAGGCCGATGACTCCAACATTTCGTGACATGGTCAACCTTGATCGATTCGGGAGAGGGGCGGCGCGGCCGCCGGGTTCAGCAGATACCGGCTTCCGCGAGGCGGCGGGCGGCGTTGTACATGTGCGTGCGTGCCGCGTTGCGTGCGGCCATCGGGTCGCGCGCGCGGATCGCGTCGGCGATCGCCGCGTGTTCGTCGCGCACCTGGCGCGAGAAGTCCTCGCGCGTCGCTTCGTTGCGACGCGTGACCTTCACGCCGGCTTCGAGGTACTGGTTCAGGAACTGCAGCGTCTTCAGGAAATACGGGTTGCCGGTGACGGCCGCGATCGTGCGGTGGAACGCGACGTCTTCCGCGACGCCGTCGCGCCCTTCGGCCACCGCGTCATCGATCTTGCGCAGCGCGTCGTCGATGTCGGCCATGTCTTCATCGGTGTGGTTCAACGCGGCTTCGGCCGCGACCTCGGCCTCGATCGCGCGGCGCACCGCAAGCAGGTGCGGCAGCGACGTGGCTTCGACGGCCTCCGCGTAGTCGATCCGCAGCGGCCGGATCGCGCCGTGCTGGTTCACGTACACGCCGCTGCCCTGGCGCGGCTCGACCACGCCTTCGTTCTTCAGCCGCGAGATCGCCTCGCGAATCACCGTGCGGCTCACGCCGAATTCCTGCGCGAGCACGGCCTCCGTCGGCAGCTTGCCGGTGGCGGAGAAACTGCCGACTTCGATCTGCTTGAGCAGTTGCTGCGCGACATGGTCGCTCATCGCACGGGCGGGAATTTTCTCGAACATGGTGCTCTGGTTTGTCAGGTTATGTGGTCATCATACAAATTTGAGCGTGCGGCAGCATCCGGGATAACCCTCGGTTATCGGAGTGCAACGTCGGTTAAATTGATTGGAACCGGTTCCAATTGAGCTTAAACCGATGCGTTCGAGTGTCGTGTCGCGATCGGTTGGAGAAGGAGCGGGGGCCCGTCGCCGTCAGTCGGCGATGTCCTCGACGGGGTCCGCCGCGATTGCCGCGCCGGCTTCCGCCACTTCCCCGCCACGCTCCCGATAGGTCGCCGGCGGCACGCCGAACTGCTTGCGGAATTCGCGCCCGAGGTGCGACGCATCGGCGAATCCGCAGCTCGACGCGATATCGGCCACCGTGCGGTCCGAACTCGTCAGCAGCCACGCGGCCGTGCGCAGCCGCACCTGCTTCGCGAACGCCTGCGGGCTCTTGCCCGTCTCCGCCTTGAACAGCCGCTCGAGCTGCCGCGTCGACAAATCGAGCTTGCTCGCGAGCTCGTCGAGCGACAGCGCGCGGCCGACATGCTGTTCCATCAGGAGAATCGCGCGCTTGACCTTCGGGTGCGTCGCCGGCTCGAGGCCCGGCGGATGCGGCTGCGGCGCATTGCCTTTCTGCATCTCGCCGACCAGCAGGATGCGCAGCGCCTTCTGCACGGTCGCGTGATCGAAGTGGCGCAGCAGGATCGCGGCGGCGACGTCGATCGACGCGCGGCCGCCCGAGCAGGTGATACGGCGCCGGTCGATCACGAACAGCCGGTCGGCGATCAGCAGGTCGGGATCGGCGGCGGGAAAGCGCTCGATGAAGTCCCAGTAGTGGAACCAGCTCACGCAGGTGCGGTAGCCGTCGAGCACGCCGGCCCGCATCAGCGTGAACACGCCGGTGCAGATGCCGACGACCGTCGCGCCGCCTGCCGCCGCGCGGCGGATGAAGTCGAGTGTCTCGGGGCCGGCCTGCGGTCCCGAATGCAGCAGCCCGCCGACCACCACCACATAGTCGAACGGCTCGGCCGCGTCGAACGTTTCCCACGGCGTGATCTGGATCCCGCAGCTTGCGCGCACCGGCGCGAGGGTCTCGCCGATCACGCTCCACGCGCAGCGCACGGGCTTGCTGTAGTCGCCGTCGTCCGCCGACAGCCGCAGCATGTCGACGAAGCCGGAGAAGGCCGTCAGCGTGAAGTTCGGCAGCAGCACGATGCCGAAGCGGATACGCCGCGGCGCGGGTTCTGCGAGGGGGGAAGCGGGTACGTCGGTTGTCATCGCGGCCAATCTCTTCACGCCGGGCGGGCGGTCTCACTCAGTCTGTTGATACGGGTCATGCGGGTACGGCGGCCGGGCGGGGCGGATGCAGCCAGCGTCGCTGATCGGTTCCGGCACGACTTGTGGTTTTCCGTCGCGAACCATCGCCAAAACGCACTTTCGGGCCTGCTGAAGTAGCGCTTGGCGGCGGTATCCCACGCCGATGCCGTTTTTGTTCTATCGGCCGATTTTACGCTTTGATGTACTGGCGCCAACGACATTTCACGTGTGTGCCACCCAGAGGAAGCCAATGAACGTCAGCGTCTTCGACCTGTTCAAGATCGGCATCGGCCCGTCCAGTTCGCATACGGTCGGCCCGATGATCGCCGCGTGCCGCTTCGCGTCGCACGTGGAGGACGCGAACCTGCTCGGTTTCGTGCGCCGCGTGCGGGTCGAACTATACGGCTCGCTCGGCGCGACCGGCAAGGGCCACGGCACCGACAAGGCCGTGCTGCTCGGTCTCGAGGGCCACCTGCCGGACACGATCGATCCGGACCTGATCGAGCCGCGGCTCGCCGCGATCCGCGCGGAGAAATCGCTGTCGCTGCTCGGCAAGCAGACCGTCCGTTTCGAGGAAAAGGAGCACATCGGCTTCTATCGCAAGCTGATGAGCGGCACGAGCATCGTGCACCCGAACGGGATGCGCTTCCAGGCGTTCGACGAGCACGGCCAGCTGCTCGTCGAGAAAGAGTATTACTCGGTCGGCGGCGGCTTCGTCGTGAACCGCGACGGCGATCGCGTGAACGGCGTGCGCGCGGCGGTCGAGGTGCCGTATCCGTTCCGCACCGGCGACGACCTGATGCGCCAGTGCCGCGAGCACGGGCTGTCGATCGCCGAGCTGATGATGCGCAACGAATGCGCGCTGCGTCCCGCCGACGAAGTGCGCGCCGGGCTGCTCGCGATCTGGCGCACGATGGCCGCCTGCGTCGAGCGCGGCTGCAAGGTCGAGGGCGACCTGCCGGGCCCGATGCGCGTGAAGCGCCGCGCGGCCGAGCTGAACGCCCGCCTGCGCGAGCGCTCGGAAGAGTCGCTGCGCGACCCGCTGTCGATGCTCGACTGGGTCAACCTGTATGCGATGGCCGTCAACGAGGAGAACGCGGCGGGCGGCCGGGTCGTCACCGCGCCGACCAACGGCGCGGCCGGCGTGATTCCCGCGGTGCTGCACTACTACGTGAAGTTCGTGCCGGGCTCGAACGAAGCCGGCATCGTCGAATTCCTGATGACAGCCGCGGCGATCGGGATCATCTACAAGGAAACGGCGTCGATTTCCGGCGCGGAAGTGGGTTGCCAGGGCGAAGTGGGCGTCGCGTGCTCGATGGCGGCCGCCGCGCTCGCCGCGGTGATGGGCGGCACGCCCGACCAGGTCGAGAACGCCGCCGAGATCGGCATGGAGCACAACCTCGGGATGACCTGCGACCCGGTCGGCGGGCTCGTGCAGATCCCGTGCATCGAGCGCAACGCGATGGGCGCGATCAAGGCGCTGAACGCGTCGCGCATGGCGCTCAAGGGTAACGGCCAGCACTACGTGTCGCTCGATTCGGTCATCAAGACGATGCGCGAGACGGGCGCCGACATGAAGACGAAATACAAGGAAACGTCGCGCGGCGGTCTGGCCGTGAACGTCATCGAATGCTAAACGAAGGATCACTCACATGAGCCGCTACTCGATATTCAGCCTGTTCCGCAACGGCCTCTCGTATCACGAGAACTGGGAAAAGCAGTGGAAAAGCCCGGAACCGAAGAAGGAATACGACGTCGTGATCGTCGGCGGCGGCGGCCACGGCCTCGCGACCGCGTATTACCTCGCGAAGGAGCACGGGATCACGAACGTCGCGATCCTCGAGAAGGGCTGGATCGGCGGCGGCAACACCGCGCGCAACACGACGATCGTGCGCTCGAACTATCTGTGGGACGAGTCGGCCGCGCTGTACGAGAAGGCGATGAAGCTGTGGGAAGGGCTGTCGCAGGACCTGAACTACAACGTGATGTTCAGCCAGCGCGGCGTGATGAACCTGGCCCACACGCTGCAGGACGTGCGTGACACCGAGCGCCGCGTGAACGCGAACCGGCTGAACGGCGTCGACGCCGAATTCCTGACGCCCGCGCAGATCAAGGAAATCGAGCCGACCATCAACCTGAACAGCCGCTATCCGGTGCTCGGCGCATCGATCCAGCGCCGCGCGGGCGTGGCGCGTCACGACGCGGTGGCCTGGGGCTTCGCACGCGGCGCGGACCGCGCGGGTGTCGACATCATCCAGAACTGCCAGGTGACGGGCATTCGCCGCGAAGGCGGTGCGGTGGTCGGCGTCGATACGGTGAAGGGCTTCATCAAGGCGAAGAAGGTCGCGGTGGTCGCGGCCGGCAACACGACGACGCTCGCCGACATGGCCGGCGTGCGCCTGCCGATCGAAAGCCACCCGCTGCAGGCGCTGGTGTCCGAGCCGATCAAGCCGGTCGTCAACTCGGTGATCATGTCGAACGCGGTGCACGCGTACATCAGCCAGTCCGACAAGGGCGACCTCGTGATCGGCGCCGGCATCGACCAGTACACGGGCTTCGGCCAGCGCGGCAGCTTCCACATCATCGAAAGCACGCTGCAGGCGATCGTCGAGATGTTCCCGGTGTTCTCGCGCGTGCGGATGAACCGCCAGTGGGGCGGCATCGTCGACGTGTCGCCGGACGCGTGCCCGATCATCACCAAGACCGACGTGAAGGGCCTCTATTTCAACTGCGGCTGGGGCACCGGCGGCTTCAAGGCGACGCCCGGCTCGGGCTGGGTGTTCGCGCACACGATCGCCCGCGACGAACCGCATCCGCTGAACGCGCCGTTCGCGCTCGACCGTTTCTACACGGGCCACCTGATCGACGAGCACGGCGCTGCCGCCGTCGCGCACTGACCGCTACCGCACAGACACAGGAGAAAGAAACATGTTGCTGATCGAATGTCCGTGGTGCGGGCCGCGCGCCGAATCCGAGTTCTCGTGCGGTGGTGAAGCCGACATCGTGCGCCCCGTGAACAACGAGAACATGACCGACCGCGAATGGGGCGAGTACGTGTTCATGCGCGAGAACAAGCGCGGGCTGCACAAGGAGCAATGGCTGCACGCGCAGGGCTGCCGTCGCTGGTTCAAGGCCACGCGCGACACGGTGACCTACGATATCAAGGGCTACGAAAAGTTCGGTGGCGACGCTGCCGGCAACGCACACGAAGAGGGCACGAGCAAATGAGCCAGAAAGACCGCCTCGGCACCGGTGGCCGCATCAATCGCGCGATTCCGTTGACCTTCACGTTCAACGGCCGCACGTATCAAGGCTTCCAGGGCGACACGCTCGCGTCCGCGCTGCTCGCGAACGGCGTGCATTTCGTCGCGCGCAGCTTCAAGTACCACCGCCCGCGCGGGATCGTGACGGCGGACGTCGCGGAACCGAACGCCGTCGTGCAGCTCGAATCGGGCCCGTACACGGTGCCGAACGCGCGCGCGACCGAGATCGAGCTGTACCAGGGGCTCGTCGCGTCCAGCGTGAACGCGGAGCCGTCGCTCGAGAACGACAAGTACGCGATCAACCAGAAGCTGTCGCGCTTCCTGCCGGCCGGCTTCTATTACAAGACCTTCATGTGGCCGCGCAACATGTGGCCGAAGTACGAAGAGAAGATCCGCGAAGCGGCCGGCCTCGGCAAGGCGCCGGAAGCGCTCGACGCCGATCGCTACGACAAGTGCTACGCGCACTGCGACGTGCTCGTGGTCGGCGGTGGCCCGTCGGGCCTCGCGGCCGCGCATGCGGCGGCCACGGCCGGCGCGCGCGTGATCCTCGTCGACGACCAGCGCGAGCTCGGCGGCAGCCTGCTGTCGTGCCGCGCCGAGATCGACGCGAAGCCCGCGCTGCAGTGGGTCGAGAAGATCGAGGCCGAGCTGCGCAAGCTGCCCGACGTGACGATCCTGTCGCGCAGCACCGCGTTCGGCTACCAGGACCACAACCTCGTGACGGTCACGCAGCGCCTGACCGATCACCTGCCGGTGTCGATGCGCAAGGGCACGCGCGAACTGCTGTGGAAGGTCCGCGCGAAGCGCGTGATTCTCGCGACCGGCGCGCACGAGCGTCCGATCGTGTTCGGCAACAACGACCTGCCGGGCGTGATGCTCGCAGGCGCCGTGTCCACCTACGTGCATCGCTTCGGCGTGCTGCCGGGCCGCAACGCGGTCGTGTTCACGAACAACGATCGCGCGTACCAGACCGCGCTCGACCTGAAGGCGTGCGGCGCGAAAGTGACGGTCGTCGATTCGCGCGCATCGTCGAACGGTGCGCTGCCGGCCGCCGCAAAGCGGCAGGGCGTGACGGTGATGAGCGGCGCGGTCGTGACGGGCGCATCGGGCAAGTGGCGCGTATCGTCGGTCGACGTCGCGTCCTACTCGAACGGCCAGACCGGCGGCAAGCTGCAGACGCTGCCGTGCGACCTCGTCGCGATGTCGGGCGGCTTCAGCCCGGTGCTGCACCTGTTCGCGCAGTCGGGCGGCAAGGCCTGCTGGAACGACGAGAAGGCCTGCTTCCTGCCGGGCAAGCCCGTGCAGGCGGAAGCGAGCATCGGTGCCGCGGCCGGCGAATTCGGCCTGGCGCGCGCGCTGCGGCTCGCGGTCGATGCGGGCGTGGAAGCCGCGAAGGCGGCGGGTTTCACCGCAGAGCAGCGCGCCGTTGCGCCGCAGGTCGCGGAAACCGTCGAAGGCGCACTGCAGCCGCTGTGGCTGGTCGGCAGCCGCGAAGCCGCGGCACGCGGGCCGAAGCAGTTCGTCGACTTCCAGAACGACGTGTCGGCCGCGGACATCCTGCTGGCCGCACGCGAAGGCTTCGAGTCGGTCGAGCACGTGAAGCGCTACACGGCGATGGGCTTCGGCACCGACCAGGGCAAGCTCGGCAACATCAACGGGATGGCGATCCTCGCGGGGGCGCTCGGCAAGACGATTCCGGAAACGGGCACGACGACGTTCCGCCCGAACTACACGCCCGTGTCGTTCGGCACGTTCGCGGGCCGCGAGCTCGGCGATTTCCTCGATCCGATCCGCAAGACCTGCGTGCACGAGTGGCACGTCGAGCACGGCGCGCTGTTCGAGGACGTCGGCAACTGGAAGCGGCCGTGGTACTTCCCGAAGAACGGCGAGGATCTCCATGCGGCCGTGAAGCGCGAATGCCTGGCGGTGCGCAACAGCGTCGGCATCCTCGACGCGTCGACGCTCGGCAAGATCGACATCCAGGGCCCGGACGCGGTGAAGCTGCTGAACTGGATGTACACGAACCCGTGGAACAAGCTCGAAGTGGGCAAGTGCCGCTACGGGCTGATGCTCGACGAGAACGGGATGGTGTTCGACGACGGCGTGACGGTGCGCCTCGCCGACCAGCATTTCATGATGACGACCACGACGGGCGGCGCGGCGCGCGTGCTCACGTGGCTCGAACGCTGGCTGCAGACCGAATGGCCCGACATGAAGGTGCGGCTGTCGTCGGTCACCGATCACTGGGCGACGTTCGCGGTGGTCGGCCCGAAGAGCCGCAAGGTCGTGCAGAAGGTGTGCCAGGACATCGACTTCGGCAACGAGGCGTTCCCGTTCATGAGCTACCGGAACGGCACGGTTGCAGGGGCGAAGGCGCGCGTGATGCGGATCAGCTTCTCGGGCGAGCTCGCCTATGAAGTGAACGTGCCGGCGAACGCGGGCCGCGCGGTGTGGGAAGCGCTGATGGCGGCCGGCGCCGAGTTCGACATCACGCCGTACGGCACCGAGACGATGCACGTGCTGCGCGCGGAGAAGGGCTACATCATCGTCGGCCAGGATACCGACGGCTCGATCACGCCGTACGACCTCGGGATGGGCGGCGTCGTCGCGAAGTCGAAGGACTTCCTCGGCAAGCGCTCGCTGTCGCGTTCGGACACCGCGAAGGAGGGCCGCAAGCAGTTCGTCGGCCTGCTGACCGAGGACGAGCAGTTCGTGCTGCCGGAAGGCGCGCAGATCATCGCGAAGGACACGCAGGTGTCGGCGGTCGATCCGACACCGATGCTCGGCCACGTGACGTCGAGCTACTACAGCCCGATCCTGAAGCGCTCGATCGCGCTCGCGGTGGTGAAGGGCGGCCTGAACAAGATGGGCGAGAGCGTCGTGATTCCGCTGGCCAACGGCAAGCGCATCACCGCGAAGATCTCGAGCCCGGTTTTCTACGATACCGAAGGGGTGCGCCAGCATGTGGAATGAAACCAGAAACCAGACGCAGGTGGCGGGTGCGGGCGGCGTGACGCTTGAATCGCCGTTCGTCGGCGCGGCCGACGTGCTGAAGCCGCACCAGGCGCGCGCCTCGAAGAAGTTCACGCTGCGCGAGCGGCCGTTCCTCGATCTCGTCAACGTGCGCGGCGAGTTGAGCGATCCGGCGTTCGTGAGCGCGTTCGAGCGCGTGGTCGGCTGCCGGCCGCCCGCGGCGCCGAACACGGTCGCGCGCGGCGCCGAGTACGACGTGCTGTGGCTCGGCCCCGACGAGTGGCTCGTGCGCTCGAACGGACCCGTGCCGGCGGGCGTGCTCGAAGCGAAGCTCGCGGAAGCCGTGCAGGGCACGTATTCGGCGGCCGTCGACGTCGGCAGCGGCTATACGGTGGTCGAGATCAGCGGCGAACGCGTGCGCGACGTGCTCGCGCGCGGCTGCCCGCTCGATCTCCATCCGTGTGCGTTCAAGCCGGGCCAGTGCGCGCAGTCGCATTACTTCAAGTCGTCGATCGTGCTGATCCCGACCGGTGACGATGCGTTCGAGATCGTCCTGCGCCGCAGCTTCGCCGACTACTTCGTGCGCATCATGCTCGACGCGGCCGCGCCGCTCGCATCATGAAGCCGTTCGACGAACCGTTCGTGGCGATCGATGCGCCGCGCCTGCGCGGGCGCGGCTGGAGCGTGTTCGTCGACGAACTGAAGGTGCCCGCGCGGATCGGCATTCATGCGCACGAGCATGAAGCGCCGCAGCCGATCGTGATCGATGCAAGGCTCGGCTATCGGTGCGAGCCGAGCGAGCAGGGCGAATGGATCGATTACGACGGCTATTGCGCGCGGCTTGCGGCGTTCCTGTCGCACAAGCCGCATACGCGGCTGCTCGAAACGCTCGTCGCCGATATCGCGGTGCTGTCGTTCCGTGAGTGGCCGGCGCTGGAGTCGCTGACGCTGTCGGTGTACAAGCCGAAGATCCGGCCCGGCACGAAGCGCGTCGGTGTGTCGCTCGACTGGACGCGTGGGGATTATTTGCGGTGGACGGGGGCGGCGGGGCAGTTTTGATGCGGGAGAGGCGGCCGACGAGCGCGTCGAAACGATGCCGGTCGGCCGCCAGCATGGCACTTGTCGGGCTGTATAGTTCCTGGAATATGAGAATAATGCGTCGACCGTAAGTATGCCGGCATTTGTTCCTGAAATATGAGAACAATTCGCCATCACCGGCGTTCAAGCCTATAATTCCGATATTCTCGTAACAATGTCGTCGATGCACGTTCGCCGGCATTTTGTTCCTGGTATCCCGGAATTATGGCTCGTACCTTACCCCGCCCAATTGCATCACCCGACCCGCTTGCGCAAGATCTCGCGGCGTTGGGGGCGCTCGTCCGCAACCGGCGGGCGCAGAACCAGATGCGGATCGACGACGCGGCCGATATGCTCGGCGTCTCCAAGGATGTGCTGTCGCGGCTCGAAAACGGCCGGGCAGTGAGCCTCGACAAGTTGTTCAAGGTACTCGACGGCTTGGGTCTCAATTTGCTCGTCATACCGAAACGCGAAGTGCCCGTCGCGCGCAAGGCGTTGCATGAACTGGCTGAGCCGACTATTCCGGCGGGTTCGCGAGAGGGTGCCTGATGGTTCATCGCCTGCGCATCTCGACCAACGGTTCGCCCGTCGGGCAACTGACCTACGACGCCCGTCAGGACGACTACGGTTTTTCGTATGACCCGACGTGGCAGGCGCGCGCCGATGCGTTCGCGTTGTCGCCATGCATTCCGCTCGACGGTCGTTCGCTTCCCGTGGGCGCGGTGCAGCGCTTCATCGGCAATCTGTTGCCTGAGGGGCGTGCGCTCGAAGTGGCCGCGGCGATGTATCAGCTATCGAAGGACAACGTGTTCGGCCTGATCCGGATGCTCGGCAAGGAGCCGGTCGGCGCGCTGAGTTTCCTGCCGGACGACGCTGATGATGTGCAGGCACCGGAAGCCGCCGAGTCCGAACGTCGCGTGATATCCGCGGAGGAGTTGACCGACCGCATTCGCAAGCGCGACGCGATTCCGTTTCCGGTGTGGGACGGCCAGGTCCGGCTGTCGATTGCCGGCCATCAGGACAAACTGCAGGTGCTGGTCGAGGGGGAGCAATTTGCACTCGTCGAAGGGGCGCTCAGCAGCACGCACATTCTGAAGCCGGAGTCGGGCAACCCGCATGCGCCGTTCATGGTCGCCAACGAGCATTTCTGCATGACACTGGCCGCTCGTATGGGGCTGCCCGTGGCGCCCGTCGAGATTCGCCGCATCCCGGAACCCATTCTGCTCATCGAGCGCTTCGACCGGATCGTGACGACCGAGCCGGACGATCCGACGCGCGTCAATGCGGTGCGACGCCTTCACGTCATCGACGGATGCCAGGCATTGGACTTGCCGGCGACGCTCAAGTACGAACGCAACCTCGGTAACAACGCGGACGTGCGCAATATTCGCGAAGGCGTGAGCTTCGAGAAGCTGTTCTCGCTGACACCGTATCTCGAGACCCCGGCAGCCGCGCGCACGGCAATGCTGCGCTGGGCACTGCTGCAACTGCTGATCGGCAACAGCGACGCGCATGGCAAGAACATCTCGTTTTTCGTCAGCGGTGGCGGGCTTGCGCCGGCCCCGTTTTACGACCTCGTTTGCGTCGACGTGTATGGCGACGCGTACGTCCAGGATATGGCGATGGCTTACGGGGATGTGTTTCGCACGGAGGAATTGACCGCGTTTGCACTCGCGGATTTTGCGCATCGCACGCAGATCCGGCCATCGTTCGTCGCGCGGGAAATGTCGAAGATGGCAAGTCTGGCGAAGAAGCTCGCGCCCGAATTGGCGGAGTCCGACGTTTACGCGGGCGATGAACGTGGATGGGTAGGCAATATTTCGGAGTACGTGTGTGATCAGGCAGACCGTGTACTGCGTATTGCACCTATGGTGTCCAAGGTGAACGTCGATCTGCTTTGAAATCGGGTGCGCCACGGGCGATCGCTGCAACACGGATTCCGGTGTGCCGCAACGATCACCCTGAGCCGAAGCATCAAGCCGCAGCCACCCCACCCAACGCCGGATAGTCGACATACCCGCGCGCATCGCCACCAAAGAACGTTTCGCGCCGTGCGTCGTTCATCGGCGCGCCGGTCTTCACCCGCGTCACGAAATCCGGATTCGCCAGCACCATCTGCCCGTACGCTTCGAGATCGGCCAGCCCCGACTTCAGGTCGTCGCCGATCGCGTCGCGCGGGCGGCCCGGGCGGTTCAGGATCAGCATGCCGCTCCAGCGCGCGCGCAGGTCGGCCAGCAGCGCTTCGTCGCCGTGATGCATCACGTGCAGGTACGCGAGGCCGAGCCGGTCGAGTTCCGTTACCAGATAGCGATTCAGGTCCGGCCCTTGCTCGCCTTCATCGACACCACCCAGCGTCGCGCGAGGAGACAAGCGGATCGCCGTGCGGTCGGCGCCGATCTCGTCGGCGATCGCCGTCGCGACCTCGATCGCGAAGCGGGCGCGGTTCTCGATCGAGCCGCCGTACACGTCGGTGCGTGTGTTCGCATTCGGCGAGAAGAACTGCTGGACAAGATACCCGTTCGCGCCGTGGATCTCGACGCCGTCGGCACCGGCCTCGATCGCGCGGCGTGCCGCGGTGCGGAAGTCCTCGACGGTCGCGCGCACTTCCTCGGTCGTCAATGCGCGCGGCACCGGGATGTCCTGCATGCCCTTCACCGTGAACATCTGCGCGCCAGGCGCGATCGCCGAAGGCGCGACGCCCTGCCGGTGATGCGGCGTATTGTCCGGATGCGACATGCGCCCGACGTGCATCAGCTGGATGAAGAGACGGCTGCCGCGCGCATGCACGGCGTCGCTGATCGCCTTCCAGCCGGCGACGTGCGCATCGGTGTAGATGCCGGGCGTCGTGAGATAGCCCTGCCCGTCGTCGGAAGGTTGCGTGCCCTCGGTGACGATCAGGCCGAGGCTCGCGCGCTGTGCATAGTATTCGGCGGCCCATTCGCCGGGCGTGCCGTCGAAGGCGGCGCGGCTGCGCGTCATCGGCGCCATGACGAGGCGGTTTTGCAGCGTGTAGCGGCCCACGCGGGCCGGGGTGAACAGCTGGCTCATGATGTGTTGCTCCTCGAGATTCGGGATAGCGGCGCCGGGTCGGTGCCGCCTCGGGCGCCGGCCGCGCACGGGTGTGCCGACCTCGCCTCCACGCATCCATCATCCATTGCTTCCTTTTCGGGATAA
The DNA here is from genome assembly GCF_017104705.1 of Burkholderia sp. Se-20373. Classification (NCBI taxonomy): domain Bacteria; kingdom Pseudomonadati; phylum Pseudomonadota; class Betaproteobacteria; order Burkholderiales; family Burkholderiaceae; genus Burkholderia; species Burkholderia sp. Se-20373. The sequence continues at coordinate 37,997 of NZ_JAAGPH010000032.1, forward strand.
ACCGGGTAATCTGGATAACATTGATCCACTGATGAGGCAATGAGCATGGAACTGCTGAACGACATGGCGCTGTTCGTCGAAGTCGTGAAAGCAAAGGGCTTTCGCAGCGCGGCCGAGACGCTGGGGATGCCGAACTCGACGCTGTCGCGGCGCATCGGCGCGCTGGAGAAGGCGATCGGGCTGCGGCTGCTGCATCGCACGACGCGCCGGATCGAACTGACCGAGGCCGGCCAGCTCTACTTCGAACGCTGCAAGCGCATCGTCGACGAGGCGCGGCTCGCGCACGAGCAGCTCGGCGGCCTGCTGGCGGAGCCGACCGGCGTGTTGCGCGCGTCGTTTCCGGTCGATTTCGCGGTGGTCATCCTGGCGCCGCTGCTCGTCGAATTCGCGAACCGCCATCCGAAGCTGAGCTTCGATTACGAACTGACGTCGCGGCGTGTCGATCTGGTGAGCGAACCGTTCGACGTGGCGATCCGCATGGGCCCATCCGAGGATTCGCAACTGATCGCACGGCGGATCGCGACGTTACGGAACTACCTGTATGCGTCGCCCGGTTATCTCGAGCGCGCCGGCGAGCCGCGTGAACCGGAAGACCTCGCCCGGCACGCGTGCCTCGGTTTGCAGCGGAGCGGGTCATGGACGCTGCATGACGGCACGCGTGCCGTTGCGGTGCCGGTGAGCAGCCGTTTCGGGGCGAACAGCGTCGGCATGCTGCGGCGCCTGGCCACGCTCGACGCGGGCATCATCATGCTGTCGGAGGCGATCGTCGCGGACGATCTGGCCGCCGGCCGGCTGCGCCGCGTGATGCCCGAATGGGAAGGCGAGCCGATCCCCGTCTATGCGATGACGGAAACGCGGCTGCTGCCCGCGAAGACGCAGCATTTCATCGAATTTTTGCGGGAGCGTTTCGCGCAGGCGTGACGAGATGTTGCGCGGGCATCCTTCTGTCGCTCACTGCTGCGCCGGTTGCGGCGCGTCCAGCTGCGCTTCCCATTTCTTCAGGATACGCACGCGTGCCTGGCTGAAATCGACCCAGCAGTTCATCCGCGCGTCTTCCGGGATCATCTGCTGCGGATTGGCGGCTTTCACGTAGTCGCAGGTGTCGTCGGCGAAGCGGGTCCAGCTGGCCTGCGACTTCGCGAGCGCGCTGGCGGCATCGGGGTTGCGCTGCTCGAGCTTGTGCTCGAGCGACCGGTATGCGCGTTCGACGGCCTGGTTGTTCTGGTCGAGTATGCAGATCCACACGTTGCTCATCGTCGGGCCGTGTTGCTCGCAATCGACGGCGGCAAATGCGGAGGTGTGGCCGATCGCCAGCGCGGCGACGGCAAGGAAGCGGGTGGCGTGGCGCATGCGCGTCGAACGAAGGGAGGGACTAGTTGCCGCGGGCCGGCGTCGGGCTCGTCTTCTCGCTGACCGGCACCATGCGGGCCTTCGCATCGTTCGCGGGATTCGCGGGATTCACGGCTTTCGCATCGTCGTCAGGTTCGAGCACGAAGCGGAACGAATCGACGCGCTGCATCACCTTCGCCGCGTACGCGTTCGAACCGCCGCTGTAGCTCCTCAGTCCGGCCCGCACGTCGCCACCGGCGGCCCGCACGTAGCCCGACAGGATCGCCGACCCGACTTCGATGTTCGCGTTCGGGTCGGTCAGGTCCTTCACGTTGCGCACCAGGCCGCGGTGCGCGGTCGGCACGACCTGCATCAGCCCGGTCGCGCCATGCTGGCCGCGCGCCTTTTCCTGGAAGCGCGATTCGATCGAAATAATGGCGTAAACGAGTGCGGGAGGCAGCGAATATTTCGTCGCAGTGACGCTCACGATATCGGCAAGCTTCGCGGCCTTTTCTCGTGCGACGCCGAACTTCTTCGTCAGGTAGGACGTGATGCGGCGGTTTGCTTCGTTCGGCTGATCGTTGGCGTCGGCGAGCGGCGCGGATGCGACGGACGGCGCCGATGCGGCTGCTTCGGGCGCGGAGGCAGGCAGTGCGGGCGCTTGCTGCGCCGACGCCTGTTGCGCGATGCCGAGCGAAAGCACGATCAGCCAGAGAAACCGTCGCATGGTGGAGTGCGGGGAATGGGAAGGCGCCTAGTATATCGGCCAATTGCGGCCGGTGGTCGAGTGCCGGTTCGAATGAAAGCGGCATGTAGGCTTGTGTCGTGGCGAGCCGATCGAGGGGCCGATCGTTGCGCGGACACGCATCGGAGTCCGGAAGAACGCTAGTTGATGATCTCGCCGGTGCCGGTTTCGATGCGGATCCTGAGCTGCTGGATGAACGCCGGATCGTAGGGTTCCCAGCGCTCGAGTTCGCCGACGATCCTCAAAGGCGATGTGCTCCGGTACGATCGCGTCGGATTGCCCGGGAATTTCTTGTCCGTGACGTTCGGGTCGTTTTCGAATTCGCCGGTGGGTTCGACGATGTAGACCCGCGGTCGGCCGTCACCTTTGGCCATTTCCGCAGCCAGGCCGGCGCCTTTGGGCAAGGCCGTGAAGTAGACGTGATTCATCACGACGTCATCGCGATAATTCGATCGGAAGCCTGCCTTCAGCAAGTCGCCGATCCGCAAATCCGCTTTCGTGCCATGAAAAAACGGGCCGGTGTCCGAAACGGTCATGGTTCCTCCTTCCCAAAATCGCGCAATGGTTTCTACGCGCGTCGCGCGGCCGCCACCCGTGCAATCGCGCCGATCGCATCGCTGACGAGCACCGCGAGCAGCCCGACGATCACGCCGCCCTGCAGCACGAACGCGGTGTTCGACGTCTGCAGCCCCGCGATGATCACGTCGCCGAGCCCGCGCGCGGCGACCGTCGAGCCGATCGTCGCGGTGCCGAGGTTGATCACGACCGCGAGCCGCACGCCGTTGACGATCACCGGAAACGCGAGCGGCAACTCGACCGACACCAGTTGCTGCCAGCCGCTCATCCCCATCCCGCGCGCGGCATCGACGACGTCGCGCGGCACGTCCTCGAGCCCCGCGATCGTGCTTTCGAACACGGGCAGCAAGCCATACAGCACGAGCGCGATGAGCACGGGCTTCAAGCCGAAGCCGACGGCCGGCACCGCGAGCGCGAGCACCGCGACGGGCGGGAAGGTCTGCCCGATGTCGACGACGCTGCGCGCGACCGGCAGGAAATCCGCGCCCCACGGCCGCGTGACCGCGATGCCGGCCGCGACCGCGACGATCGTGCCGATCACGCTCGACAACGCGACCGTGCCGAGATGCGCGAGCGTGAGATCGAGCAGGCTCGCGCGATCGTAGATCACTGGCGCGCCGTTGTCGGCGAACGGCGCGAACAAGCCTTGCAGCCAGGCGGGTCGCAGCAGCAGCACGAGCAGCAGCGCGAGCGCTGCCGCGCGTGCGAGGTAGGCGGGAAGTGCCGACCGCCCGGGCCGCGTGATGCCGTGCGTCGTCATGCGGGCTTCCTTGCGTGCGCACGGATCGCATCGAGCGTGATGCGGCGCGTGTTGCGGCCGTCGCCGTCTTCCACCGGAAGCACATCGACACCGCGCCACAGCAGCTCCGACACCGCATCGCGCAGCGTGCGCGTCGCGGCGATCGGTTCGCCATCGGCATGACCGGGTTCGGCCACCGCGTCGATCGGTGTCAGCGCGAGCAGGCGCAGCGGCCGGTCGACGCCGGCGACCAACTGTTCGACGACGCCGGCTGCCGGCTTGCCGAGAATCTCGGCAGGCGTTGCGACCTGCAGCAGCCGGCCGCCGTCCATCACCGCGATCGTGTCGCCGAGCTTCAGCGCTTCCTCGATATCGTGCGTGACGATCACGACGGTGATGCCGAGGCGGCGCTGCAATGCAAACAGGTCGTCCTGCGCCTTGTTGCGGATGATCGGATCGAGCGCGCCGAACGGCTCGTCCATCAGCAGCATCGCGGGCTCGGCCGCGAGCGCGCGCGCCACGCCGACGCGCTGTTGCTGGCCGCCCGACAGTTCATGCGGCAGCTTGTCCGCGAACTCGACCGGCGCGAGATGAAACAGGTCGAGCAATTCGTTCACGCGCGCGTCGATGCGGTCGGCCGGCCAGCCGAGCAGGCGCGGCACGGTCGCGATGTTGCGCGCGACGCTCCAGTGCGGAAACAGCCCGTGCCCCTGGATCGCATAGCCGATGCCGCGACGAAGCTGTTCGGGTGCAACGGTGGCCGTATCGACGCCGTCGATGCGGATCGTGCCGCTGGTGGGCGCGATCAGCCGGTTGATCATGCGCAGCAGCGTCGACTTGCCGCTGCCCGATGCGCCGACGAGCGCGGTGATCGTGCCGCGTTTCATCGTCAGCGAGACGTCGTCGACGGCGACGATATCGCCGAAGCGTTTGCCCGCACGTTCGATCTCGATCATCCTGCACGCCCCTTCGCGAGCGTGGTCGCGGCTTCGAATATGACGGCCGCCACCAGCGCGAGCGCGATCGTCGGGATCGCGCCGAGCAGCACGAGATCGGCGGCCGATTGCCCGATCCCCTGGAAGATGAAGGTGCCGAAGCCGCCGCCGCCGATCAGCGCGGCGACCGCGGTCAGCCCGATGTTCTGCACGAGCACGATGCGCACGCCGCTCAGGATCACCGGCAGCGCGAGCACGAGATCGACGCGCAGCAGCCGTTGTGCGCGCGTCATCCCCATCGCGCGGGCCGCTTCGGTCACGTGCGGCGGCACCTGGCCGAGCCCGACCACGACGCTCGACGCGATCGGCAGCAGCGAATACAGGAACAGCGCGAGCACGGCCGGTGCGACGCCGATGCCGCGGATGCCGAGCGCGGCCGCGAGCGGCACGTGTGCGGCGAGCAAACCGAGCGGCGCCATCATCAGCCCGTACATCGCGATGCTGGGGATCGTCTGCACGATATTGAGCACGGGCATCGCGACGGTACGCACCGCCGCGATGCGCGCGCAGGCGATGCCGAGCGGCACGCCCGCGACGAGCGCGGCGGCCACCGAGCCGCCGGTGAGCGACACGTGCCGGATCGCCTCGATCCAGAAGTCGTCGCTGCGCACCGCGTATTCGCGCATCACGGACAGGCCGTCCCACCAGCCGCTCGCGAGCGGCACCGAAATCGCTGCTATCGCGACGACGAGCGCGGCGAGGCGCCGCCACGGGCCGAATGCGAGCCGTGCGAGCGCATCCGCGACGAGCACGGCCCACGCGAACAGCAACAGCCAGACGCCGGAGGAGGGCGATACGCGGGCGAGCGTGTCGTCAGGCGCGACGACGTGCGTCGCGGCCGCGCCGACCGCATACGCGAGCGTGGCGAGCCACGCGCAGCCGGCCATGAGGCGCCAAGCGGGGCGGCTGGCCGTCATTGCCCACAGCGCGCCGACGATCCACAGCGCGGCGAGCACGGCGCCCTGCAGGGCCGGCAGCGCGGCGAACACCGACAGGTCGGTGCCGGCCGCGATGCGGTTCGGCCGCAGCACCGCGAACGGCAGGCCGAGCACGGCGACGATCGTCATGACCCCGATCAGGATGCCGACCTTGTCCGCCGTGATGCGCCGCGCGGACGCTGCCGCGCGACCCGTCATTTAACGAAGCCCTTCGCTTTCAGGTAGCTTTTCGCGACGCCGGCGGCCGGCTCGCCGTTGATCTGGATGCGCGCGTTCAGCGTCTGCAGCGTCTTCAGGTCGAGGCTCGCGAACACGGGCTTCAGGTAGTCGGCGATCTGCGGATGCGCTTTCAGCACGGCTTCGCGGATCACGGGCGCGGGGGCGTAGACGGGCTGCACGTGCTTGTCGTCGTCGAGCACCGCGAGGCCGCTCGACGAGATTCCGCCGTCGGTGCCGTAGACCATCGCGGCATTCACGCCGTCGGTCTGGTTCGCGGCGGCCTTGATGGTTGCGGCCGTGTCGCCGCCGGACAGCACGACGAGCTGGTCGGGCTTCAGCTTGAAGCCGTACGCTTTCTCGAACGACGGCAGCGCCGACGCGCTGTTCACGAATTCGGCCGACGCCGCGAGCTTCACCTTGCCGCCGCCGGCCACCCACTTGCCGAAATCGGAGAAGGTCTTCAGGTGCTGCGACTGCGCGACCGGTGCGAGCACGGCGACGCCCCACGTGTTGTTCGCGGGCGCAGGCGTGAGCCAGACGAGATGGTTCGCCGCGTAGTCGAGTTGCTTCGCGGTGTCGTAGCCCTGGCTCGCGTTCTTCCACAGCGGATCGTCCGCCTTGTTGAAGAAGAACGCGGCATTGCCGGTGTATTCGGGGTAGACGTCGATCTCGCCGCTCGTGAGCGCCTTGCGCACGATCGGCGTGGTGCCGAGCGCGATCTTTTCGGTGACGGGGATGCCGTGGGCCTTCAGCACCTGCGCGATGAGGTTGCCGAGCAGGTTGCCTTCGGTGTCGATCTTCGACGACACCACGACGGGCGTGTCGGCATGCGCGCCGGGCGCGACGAGGGCGGCGGCGAACGCGAGGCCCAGGATCCGGGCGGGCAGGGCGAGCTTCATACGGGCCAATCTCCAGGACGGGGGCGTACGCCGAAAGTTACTTGACTGAGCCGGCTTTGGCAAACCGCGTGCGGCGGCGTGCCCACAGCCCGTGTGGGGATTACCCGCATCCGTGCGACAGGCTTGTTACACTGAATCCGTTCCCGCCTTGCCGACACTTCCTGACATGAAGCCCGAGTTGCTGGTTCTCATCGCATTGCGCGGTGACGCGCATCGCGAGATCGCCGCGTCGTTCGACGTGCGCTACGCCCCGACATCCGACGCACGCGAACGTGCGATCGCCGAACACGGCGGCACCCTACGCGCCGTGCTGACCAACGGCAGCACGGGGCTCACCGCCGCCGAGATCGATCGTCTTCCGCAACTCACGTTCGTCAGCGCGCTCGGCGCCGGCTACGAGCACATCGATGTCGCGCATGCCAAAGCGCGCGGCGTGACCGTGGTCACAGGCGCCGGCACCAACGACGATTGCGTCGCCGATCATGCGTTCGCGCTGCTGCTCGCGGCCGTGCGCAACGTCGTGCAGCTCGATGCGAAAACCCGTGCGGGCGTGTGGCGCGACGGCCTGGCGATGCCGCCGAACGTGTCGGGCAAGAAGCTCGGCATCGTCGGGCTCGGCAAGATCGGCGAGAAGTGCGCGCGCCGCGCGGCCGGCTTCGACATCGAGATCGGTTATCACAACCGGTCGCGGAAGAACGTCCCTTACCGCTATTTCGATCGCGTCGACGCGCTCGCGCAGTGGGCCGACTTCCTGATCGTCGCGACGCCCGGCGGCGCGGGCACGCGGCATCTGATCGACCGCGCGGTGCTCGATGCGCTCGGCCCTGGCGGGTTCGTCGTCAACGTGTCACGCGGCAGCGTTGTCGATACCGCTGCTTTGGCGGAGGCGTTGCGCGAAGGACGCATCGCGGGCGCGGGGCTCGACGTGTACGAAGGCGAACCCGAGCCGCCGCGCGCGCTGACGGATCTCGACAGCGTCGTGCTGACGCCGCACATGGGCGGCTGGTCGCCCGAGGCGCTCGATCGGTCGGTGCGGCAGTTCATCGACAATGCCGAGCGGCACTTTTCAGGGCGGCCGGTGTTGACGCCGGTGTGAGCGCGGCTCGTGCGGCAGGCACGGCGGCTTTTTTCCGCCGCAGCGAGCCCGTTGCCGTTGTTTCGACGGTATCGATGCGTTTGCGTGGCCGAGCCGGTTGCCCCAATTCGCGGGACGGGCACCGGCCAGATCGGCCGCCGCGACTTCATCCGTCGAGGGTAGCGCCCGAATGGTCACCTCGCCGGAAATGAACCGTTTCCCTTTGAAATCCCGGCCATGGTAGCGCGTGCTGATCGCGTGAAATTCAGCGTTGCCGGACGCCAGATGCTCGAGCTCCGTCACGTAGGCGCGCACATCCGCCCGATTCCCGAGCGGGCCGGCAAGGACGCGGTCGCGCGCGGCCATCAGATTGCGCTCGTTCTCCGCAACCAGCGTTGCCAGCTTGTTCAGCGCGTCCTGGAGTTTCAGGCCCTCCCGGTACATCAGCAGCCAGACGGAGTTGACCGAATCGGCGATATGAATTTCCTTTCGGAATGAATACGGGTCGTTGACCAGCGTAATCGAATCGATGGCGGCCGTTCTCATTTCCGCCAGCGAGCGGTCGGCCATCAGGTGCTCGGTCATGTCGACGTCGATGGCGAACTCCGTCATGATGGCCGCCCATTCCCCGTAGTTGTCGATGCGCCGCATTTCCAGGTAGGCGTCGAACGTGAGTTCGTCCATCTTCAACGCCAGTGGATCCGTCTGCCTGACGATCAACGTATGCAGCGCGTCCTCCATGCGTTTCCAGACACGCGGTTTCGACGCCAGATGCGCCTTGACGGGCAGCAGCCCCTCGTACAGCAATTGCGCGATGGGCGCGGTGTCGGGCGGCCGAATGCCGGCGATTGCATCGAAGTAGTGCTGGCGCAATGTCGAGCGCTTGTGCGCCTGCTCCAGCATCGCGGGGTTGGTGATGGTGTCGTCGATCAGCGTGGTGATGCTCATCATCCGTTCGAGATCGTAGATCCTGTCGTTCAGCGTGTGCGGATAGCACAGGCCGCCGAATGACGGCATGCTTTGCGCCAGATAGTGTTCGACGGCCTTCTGGCTGCCGTAGTAGGCGAGGATGTACGGGCTGTCCGTGAGCGCGATCCGGCGTTCCGCCTCGTCATGATGCGGATGCCACATGGGTTTCAACTGCAGATGGAAATCCGGATGGAAGATCTTTTCCCCGGGCTTCGGCAGGCCGGGCAGGTTGCGAACGAAGTTGGGAATATCTGTCATGGCGGGTTCTCGGGTTCGATGTCCGGCGGCCGGCACGGGCGGCGTTCATCGACCGTGCTTGAGCACGAAGCTGTAAATGGAAACCTGACGCTTCACGATTGCGACGGCCAGGCTTTCGCACATCACGCGGAGTTCCTCCAGCGCGCCGACCGCCCCTGTCGGGAAATGGCGCTCGATGTTGTCCTGAACGTTCAACAGCCATCGCGTCGCGTCCGTCCTGTCAGGCAGGATCTGCATGTCCTGGACGCGGAAGCCGCTTTGCTCGAACACCTGGCGCAGGTACGCGGGCGTCTTGCGATACTTGCACGCGAGCCTGTCGACCAGGTCAGGCGTATCGGAGCGGTAGTCGGAGAGATCGACGTTATATAAGTTATCCGAAATGATTACCGTCCCGTTCGCGCCCAGCCGATGTCGCAATTTGGCCATCACGATTTCGAAGAGATCGTAGGGGAAATGGGAGATCACGCCGCGCATGATCGCGAGGTCGTAGGGCTGGTCGACATCCGGCAGCAGGTCAATGTCCAGCGCATTGCACTGGAACAGGTTGATCCTGTCGGACACCCCCCGCGCGGCGTTAACCTCCGCGCAGTATTCGAGCTGGCGATCGCTGATGTTGATGCCGTCCAGGCGATGACAGGCGGGAAACCGCTCGGACAGATCGCGCAGCACCGTTCCCCATCCGCATCCGATATCGAGTACCCGGTTGATCGGCTGGCGCCCGGGCGGATCCAGGCCAGCGATCTTCAGTTGCCGTTCGAAATACCTGAGGCCGGATTCGTCGAGATCGACCGGCCTTGGCGATTGGGGATGGTCAAAGACGCCGAACTGGAACCAGAGGCGATCGCCGATGGCCTTGCTCCAGTTCACCGGATCGTCCTGGTAGGCCTCCATGACCCGCGATTCGTAATCGTTTCGCCGTCGGCCGCGAATGGCCGCGAATGGCGGGTTACGTCGATCGTTCAATGGCGACGCGGATGCGGCGGTTGTACCGGTGATCAGGTCGTTCATTGCCATTCCCCCGCAGCGACCGGCTACAAATGTCCGGATTATTGACTTTCAAATCTAGTCGGCGGGGAATCGATGTCAAGCGACATCCGATTGTTTCTGATTTTGATTCAATGATGTAATTGATTTATGAAGCGTGGAATTATTGTTTTAAAGAGCCGTTGCTTTTGTTTCCATAAGAATCGGGAAATGGAGCCGAATGAATGAAGCTATCCCGGGACGCCGGTGTGCTGGCGTCCCGGGATGGCTTCAGTACGGGCATGCCGCCGCTCAGGACGCAGCCAGCGGCACCGTCACCGACGTACCGGCCGGATCGAGCGTCAGCCCGGTGCCCGGCGTCGGCCGCAGGGTCGCCTCGTTGTCGCTCGACAGCACGACGAGCCCCAGCCGGTGGCCGGCTTCCAGCTTGTAGTCACGCGGCATGAACGTCAGCTTCAGGTCATACGGCATGCCGGGCAGAACCGGCTGCGAGACCCACTCCGACACGCGGTTACGCGGATCGGTCCACGCACGCGTGACGATCGTCGCCGTGCCGTCCGGCGCGCGATCGACCAGCAGGGCCGTCACGTTGGCCACGGCCGTGAAGGTCAGCCTGACGCGTGCGGTCGCCGAACCGGACAGGCGTGTCGCGGCCGTGAGCGGCGCGGTTTCGAAACGGCTGCGGTTCTCGCCCGTCGGCGCGTTCGCCAGCGTGAGCGCGGTGATGCGCGCATCGTCGGTGAAGCGTGCGAGTGGGCCGCCGGTCGGCAGTCGCAGCAGCGTGCCGGTGCCTGCGCCGTCGCCGCCCGCGAAGTAAGTGACCGGCGTGGCGTGGCGCGCGGCCCAGTCCGCTTCCTTCAGCAGCGTGCCGTCCGCCTGCTCGATCACCGCGCGCGGATCGCGTTCGACGCCGTTGTCGAAACCGATCAGGTAGCGCGTAAACCAGCGGTTCACTTCCGCGGTCCACGCATCGGCCATCGCCGGCACGCGGGTCGGGTCGGTGTGCTTCAGGCGATGCAGCCACAGCTGCGTGGGCACACCCTGGCGCCGCATCGCGAGATGCCACAGCGTCGACTGGTCGACCCGCACGTTGTCGTCGGTGAGCCCCTGCGCGACGAGCGCCGGCGCGACCGCGTACGCGGTGGGAATATCGCGCGCGGCCCAGAACGGCGAATAGTCGCCGGTCTTGCGGTCTTCCTGCTGCAGCGCTTCGTCGATCAGGTGCGTGCAGCGCTCCGGATGCGCGTTCGTCAGCAGCGCCTTGATGTACACGTCGACGTCCTCGCCCTGATAGCCTTCCGGCGCACGCACGAGCCCGCCCGAGCGGTAATAGCCGTACATGTTCGTCAGCCCGGCGACCGGCACGATCGCGTCCAGCCCGCGCGTGCGCAGGCTCGCGACCATCTTCGGCAGCGTGCCGTCGTACGACACGCCGTACATGCCGACGTGGCCCGTCGACCAGCTCGCGACGACCGTCTTGCCGTTCGCGTCCTTCGCGGTCGCGTCGCGGCCGAGCCAGCGGATCACCGAAGCCATCGCGACCGATTCGTCGCGGGTGAGGATCGTCGGGCAGCCGTCCGAGCCGGCCGTGCCGAGCGAATCCGCGTAGACGATCGTGAAGCCGCGCGGAATGAAGTAGCCCTCGATCCACGAGCGCCCGGCGGCGGCCGCCTCGACCTGCTGCAGCATCCGCACCTGCGGCGCGGCGGCCATGATGCGCGCGGAGGCGCCGGTCGCTGCCGTGGCCGCCGTGGCGGCCGGATGCGGCGTGCCGTCGAGTTCGACGTCGACGTTGTGGTCGGGGCTGTCGGCGAGGCCCGCGTAGTACGGGCTCGCGAGCACGATGACGGGCGTGCGCGCGCCGTTCGCGGTTTCGGTCGGGCGCACGATGCGCACGTGGATGCGGTCGCGTGTGCCGTCGCCGTCGGAATCGACCGGCGTGTCGACCCACGCGTTCTCCTCGATCGTGCCGCCCGACAGCGACGGCTGCACCTGGCCGTTCGTGATCACGGGCCGGTAGCGGCCGCCGCTGGCCGGGTTGGCGTACGGCACGCCCGACGGCGAAATGCGTGACGCGAGCGACTGCTTGTCGGCCGCCGACGCGGCGGCGCCCTCCTGTTGGCCCTGCGCGAGCGCGGAGGCGCCCGCGACGCTGCCGCCGTCGTCGCCGCCGCACGCGGCGAGCGTTGCGGCTGCAACGAGCGCGGGAAGCCACGCGCGACGCAATCCGGTTCGATGAATGTCCATTGTCGACCTCTTCTTTTGATTGTCTGGAACCGGTCGGCCCGCGATATGCCCCCTGCGGCCCGGCCGGGTGCTGCATCGGATGAAACGGAACTGCACCTTCGAAAGCGCCGGGCGCGATGCCCGGGTGTCATGGCCGGTGTCGACGCGCGTCACGCATCGCGCAACCCGGCGAGCGTCGGGGCGATTGCATCGCCTCGACCGGAAAGCGTCAGCGCGGCGGCCGATTCGGGCCGCCCGGTCGAAGCGAGTCCGGCGGCGCGAAACGAATGCAGGAGTGCGAATCAAATGCGGGCATGCCCGATCTTCCTTCAGGTTTCAGATGAAACGGAACGGCACGATGCGATGAGGCGGGGATGGTGCGAACGGCGGTGCTGCAACGGCAGGAAAGCGCGACGCGAGTCGGCGGGGCTGGCCGGAATGCTTTCCGGAAGCTTGCGCAAAACTTATCTCAGTGAAATCTCGGTGTCAAACTTTTTTAGTTTGAGTCAAACAAAGTTTTTAAGCGTGAGAGGCGACGGACCTGCGATCGGTCTAAATTTCCGGGAAATCTGTCCGTAAACGGTAAAAAGAAGATTGAAAGGAGAGAGGGCATGACGACTTCAGTCACGGCGGCGAGCGGCCTTTCGCTCGCGCAGATGGCGCAGCAGGCTGCGCTCGACGGGGGCCAGCAGACGGCCGCGGCGGCCGGGCAGCCGCAGGACACGCCGATCACCATCCGGGCGCTGGACCAGGACGCGATGCACGCGGCGCGCATGAAGCAGATGTCGATCCTGGGCAACCTGTCGACGAAGCTGCGCGACGTCACCAGCCAGCTCGCGACGAGCCTGCACGAGATCATCGCGAAGCGGCCGGACCTGGCCGACGCGCAGTTCGACTTCATGACCGACAACGGCGCGATCAAGGTCGTATCGAAGACGATGACGGAAAGCGACCGCGCGTGGGTGGAGTCGACGCTGAACGCGAACGCGGGCCTCGTGCTCGCGACGCGCGCGTTTCACCAGCAGGCCGTCGACTTCGCGGAGCAGGGCGCGGCCGCCGTAGGCGAGACGTTCACGGACGACGATCGCAAGGTGGCCAGCCAGCGCGCCGACGCGGACTTTCTGTTCATGAAGGAGAACAACGCGTCCGTCGTGCGCAACCGGAAGTTCGAGGAGGTCGGCGGGCATTTCACCACGCAGGACGGCACGCGGCTGACGTTCGACCCGTCGGCCGGCACCGCGCGCGGCACGCTGGCGCTGCTGGATACCGACCGCCAGTTGTCGTCGGGGGCGGCGATCTTCGTCGACGATTCCGGGCAGAAGACCTACGGCCGGCGTGCCGGCCTCATCGACGTCGGCTTCGGCGCCGCGTTCGAGAACATCCTGAACGGCCGCAACAGCATCGGCTTCCACGAGATCGCGTAGCCACGCGCGTCACGGAGCCGCACGCCGCGCGCCTATTCGTCGCGCAGCGCTTCGGCCGGCCGCACCCGCGCGGCGCGCCAGCTCGGGTAGAGCGTCGCGACGCACGACATCAGGAACGCGGCCGCGGCGATCTCGATCACGTCGGTCGCCGCGAGCTTCGACGGCAGCGAGCTGAGGAAGTACACGGACGGCGTCAGGAAGCGGATGCCGAGCACCTGTTCGATCGCGGGCAGCACCCACGGGATGCTCACCGCGATCGCGCAGCCGAGCGCGACACCCGCGAGCGTGCCCGCGAGGCCGATCGTCATCCCCTGGATCGCGAAGATCTTCATGATCGACCCGGGCGGCGCGCCGAGCGTGCGCAGGATCGCGATGTCGCCCTGCTTCTGGGTGACGGTCATCACGAGCGACGACACGAGGTTGAACGCGGCGACCGCGACGATCAGCATCAGGATCAGCGACAGCATGCGCTTTTGCAGCCGCTCGGCCTCGAACCACGTGCGGTTCTGCCGTGTCCAGTCGCGGATATAGAGGTCGCCCGACAGCGTGCGCGACAGTTCCAGTGCGACGTCCGGCGCGCGCTGCAGATCGTCGAGGCGCAGCCGGACGCCGGTTGGCGCCCGCACGTTGAACAGCGTCTGCGCGTCGCGGAGGTGGATGTAGGCGAGCGCGCTGTCGTACTGGTAGTGGCCCGACTCGAACGTGCCGACCACGTTGAACTGCCGGAACCGCGGCAGCGCGTCGCCGATGCGCGCGGAGTTGCCGGGCGCGAAGAACGTGATGCGGTCGCCGATCTTCACGTGCAGCGCGTCGGCCAGCGCCGAGCCGAGCACGATGCCCATCTCGCCCGGCACGAGCGCGTCGAGCCGGCCGGTCTTCAGCTTGCGCGCGATCTCGGACACCCGCGGCTCCAGCACGGGATCGATGCCGCGCAGCGCGACGCCCGTCACGCTGCCCGCGTTCGTCAGCAGCGCCTGTGCGTCGACATAGGGCGCGACGGCGCGCACCGCCGGATTCCGCAGCGATTCGTGCGCGGTGAGCCGCCAGTCGGGCATCGCGCCGGTCGGCGAGAAGATTTCCACGTGGGCGAGCACCGACAGCATCCGGTCGCGCACTTCGGTCCGGAATCCGTTCATTACCGACAGCACGACGATCAGCGCGGCGACGCCGAGCGCGATGCCGGCCATCGCGGCGCCGGCAATGAACGACACGAAGCCGTCGCCGGCCGAGCGCCGGCCGCCGCGCGCATAGCGCAGCCCGATCTGCCATTCGAACGGGAGTTTCAAGCGGTTTCCTTTCATTTCGATTCGATCCTGCCGAGCCGCGCATTCTAGCGAACGCGGCGCCGCCGTGGGCGAAGGTTGCGCGATGGACGACCGAGATCCGCCCGACCGGCCGGTCATCCGGCGGCGTTGCGCGCCGGCACACCGATATTTCCATCGTTTCGGGTCTGATCGATAATGTCGCCCAGCATCCGGTCGAACATACCAAGCAATTACGGCGCAACCGGGCCGCGCCGTCACAGACCCATAACAATTCGGGGAAGGTTGCCGCACCCGGCAGCATGTCCTTGACAAGGAAATAACAATGGATTTGCTGCGCTTCCTGCTGCTCCTGCCGATTCGCGTGGCGGGCTTCGTGTGGTGGCTGCTCGGCTGCGCGCTGCGGCCGCTGGTGGGCGACGTGTCGTGGACGGCGCCCGCGTGGATGGGCGTCACCGCCGCGGCCGTGCGCCGCCGCCCGTGGCATGCCGGCGGCCTCGTGCTGCTCGCGGCCGCGCTCGGCTACGGCGGCTACTGGTTCAAGCATCGCCCGAAGCCGCCCGAGCCCGCGACCGTCAGCTTCACCGTGAAGGCGCCGGCGATCACCACCTACGAGGTGGACGACACCGACAAGCCGACGATCACCGTGCATCCGCTCGAAGTCGTGTTCGCGCAATCGGCGGCGCCGATCGAACAGGTCGGCAAGCCGGCCGGCGACGGCATCGAGATGACGCCCGCGCTGAAGGGCGTATGGGAGTGGGCCGACGACAAGACGCTGCGCTTCACGCCGGCGGCTGACTGGCCGGTCGGCGCGCACGTCGAGGTGCGCTTCGCGGTGCACCGGGTGTTCGCGCCGCAGGTGACGATGCATGACGACCGCTTCGCGTTCGACCTGCCGGCGTTCGCCGCGACAGTCGGCAACAACGAGTTCTACCAGAACCCCGACAATCCGGCGGAGAAGCAGGCGCTGCTGCAGTTGCGCTTCAACTACCCGGTCGATCCCGCCGAGTTCGAGAAGCGCATCGGCCTCGTGCTGGTCGGCCGCGACGGCAAGAATACGACGCCGCTGCGCTACACCGTCAGTTACGACAAGATGAAGACGAGCGCATGGGTCCGCTCGCAGTCGCTCGAGATCCCGCTCAACTCGATGGCGGCACGGCTCGACGTCGACAAGGGCGTGAAGAGTGCGCGCGGCGGCAACGGCACGCCGGACGTGCTGCATGCATTGGTCGACGTGCCGGGGCTCTACAGCCTGTCGATCGACAACATCGCGCCGACGCTCGTCGACAACGAGCGCTACGAGCCCGAGCAGGTGCTCGTCGCGGAGGCATCCGACGGCGTGCGCAGCGCCGACCTCGCGGCGCGCGCCAAGGCGTGGGTGCTGCCGAAGCGCAAGCCGGGCGTCGATCAGTCGGACGACGATCCGCCGTACGAATGGAACGTGGCCGACATCAGCGACGCGGTGCTGAAGCAGTCGAAGCCGCTGTCGCTCGACGTGGTACCGACCGAGAACGACTTCGCGACGCTGCAAAGTTTCAAATATCACGCGACGCCGGGCGATCGCATCTTCGTGCGGTTCGCCGAAAACCTGAAATCGGCCGGCGGCTACCTGCTCGCCGAGCCGGTGACGACCGCGTTCACGGTGCCCGACTATCCGAAGCTGCTGCGCTTCATGGCCGACGGCTCGCTGCTGTCGATGAGCGGCAGCAAGCGGCTGTCGGTCGTGTCGCGCAACCTGCCGGGGATGAAGGTCGAGATCGGCCGCGTGCTGCCCGACCAGCTCCAGCATCTCGTGAGCTTCAACAACGGCACGTACGCGCGGCCCGAGCTGTCGTATTCGTTCAGCGAGGATCACATCGTCGAGCGCTTCGTGCAGACGCGCGCGTTCCCGGCCGGCGACCCCGGCAAGGCGCACTACGAAGGCATCGATCTCGGCCAGTACCTGAAGGGCGGCAAGCGCGGCGTGTTCCTGCTGCATCTGACGAAGTACGATCCGGCGGCCGAGAAGAAGAAAGCCGACGATGCGAAGGACAGCGATGCATCGTCCGGCGACGGCAGCCAGGATCAGGCGGACAACGCCGATTCGGGCGACAGCAGCGGCAACGGCAATGGCGACGACAGCGACAACGCGCTCGGCGACACGCGCCTGATCGTCGTGACCGATCTCGGCATGCTGGTCAAGAAGGCGCTGGACGGCAGCCAGGACGTATTCATCCAGTCGATCCGCACGGGCAAGCCGGTTGCGGGCGCAACCGTGTCGGTGCTCGCGGTGAACGGCCAGGCGCTGTTCACGCAGACCACGAGCGCCGACGGCATCGTCCATTTCCCCGCGTTCAAGGGGCTCGACCGCGAGAAGCGGCCGCAGCTGTACGTCGTGAAGAAGGACACCGACCTGTCGTTCCTGCCGGTGGCCGGCCGCGACCGCCAGCTCGACTTCTCGCGTTTCGACGTCGACGGCGAGCGCAATGCGACGGGCCAGGGGCAACTGTCGGCCTACCTGTTCTCGGATCGCGGGCTGTACCGGCCCGGCGATCCGTTCCACATCGGCCTGATCGTGCGCGCCGCGAGCTGGGCGCGCAGCCCGGCCGGCGTGCCGCTGCAGGCGGAGATCGTCGACCCGCGCGGGATCACCGTCGAGCGCAAGCCGGTGACGGTCGATGCGACCGGCTTCACCGAGCTCGGCTATACGACGGCCGAAACGGCGCCGACCGGTACGTGGACCGTCAACCTGTATATCGTCAAGGACGGCCAGCCCGGTGCGGAGCCGATCGGCAGCACGACGGTGCAGGTGAAGGAGTTCCTGCCCGACCGGATGAAGGTCGACGCGAAGCTGTCGCAGCAGGTCGTCGAAGGGTGGGTGAAGCCGAAGGGGCTGAAGGGCATCGTCGATGCGCAGAACCTGTTCGGCACGCCGGCGGAGAAGCGCCGCGTCGCGGCGACGCTGACGCTGCGCCCGGTGTGGCCGTCGTTCCGCAGCTGGCAGGGCTATCACTTCTTCGATGCGCGCCGCGCGAAGGAGGGCTATACGACGACGCTGCAGGACGGCACGACCGACGACAAGGGCCATGCGGAGTTCGACCTCGATCTCGACAAGTACGCGGACGCGACCTACCAGCTCTACTTCCAGGCGAAGGCCTATGAAGCGGAGGGCGGGCGCAACGTCGCCGCGAACGCGCAGACGCTCGTGTCGAACAACGACTGGCTCGTCGGCTACAAGTCGGTCGACGATCTCGGCTACGTGAAGCGCGGCAGCCCGCGCACGGTGCGGCTCGTCGCGATCGATCCGAACGCGAAGGCGATCGACGTGAAGGACCTGCGCGCGCAGCTCGTCGAGGAGCGCTACGTGTCGGTGCTGACCAAGCAGGATTCCGGCGCATATAAATACGATTCACGGCTGAAGGAAGTGCCGGTCGACGACAAGCCGCTGGCGATTCCGGCGGCCGGGCTCGACTTCACGCTGCGCACCGACAAGCCGGGCAGCTATGCGCTCGTGATCCGCAACGCGGCCGGCGCCGCGGTGAACCGGATCGAGTATTCGGTCACGGGCGACGCGAACGTCACGCGCTCGCTCGACCGCAACGCGGAGCTGCAGGTGACGCTCGCGAAGCACGACTACAAGCCGGGCGAGCAGGTCGAGATCGCGATCCGCGCACCTTACGCGGGCAGCGGCCTGATCACGATCGAGCGCGACAAGGTGTATGCGCACGCGTGGTTCCATGCGGATACGACGAGCTCGATCCAGCACATCACGGTGCCGGCCGGCTTCGAGGGCAACGGCTACATCAACGTGCAGTACATCCGCGATCCGT
Source organism: Burkholderia sp. Se-20373 (assembly GCF_017104705.1). NCBI lineage: Bacteria > Pseudomonadati > Pseudomonadota > Betaproteobacteria > Burkholderiales > Burkholderiaceae > Burkholderia > Burkholderia sp. Se-20373. The sequence goes on from NZ_JAAGPH010000032.1 coordinate 56,444, forward strand.
CGTCGGACGAGATCTTCATGAGCCCGCTGAGCTACGGCGTCGTGCCGTTCTCGGTGAACCTCGATGCGCGCCGCAACGCGGTATCGGTCGATGCGCCGGCGCTCGTGAAGCCCGGCGACACGGTGAATTTCACCGTGCATTCGGCGAAGCCTTCAAAGGTCGTGGTGTTCGCAGTCGATGAGGGCATCCTGCAGGTCGCGCGCTACAAGCTCGGCGATCCGCTGAAGTTCTTCTTCCGCAAGCGGATGCTCGAAGTCGGCACGTCGCAGATCCTCGACCTGATCCTGCCGGACTTCGAGAAGCTGATGGCGATGGCCGCGCCGGGCGGCGACGCCGACGATGCAATCGGCCGCCAGTTGAACCCGTTCAAGCGCAAGCGCGACAAGCCGGTCGTCTACTGGTCGGGGATCGTCGATGTGAACGGCGACACACGCCTGAGCTATACCGTGCCCGACTACTTCAACGGCAAGCTTCGCGTGATGGCCGTGTCGGTATCGCCGGACCTGGTCGGCACGTTCGAAGGCGCGACGACGGTGCGCGGCGATTTCGTGCTGTCGCCGAACGTGCCGACGACACTCGCACCGGGTGACGAGGCCGACGTCAGCGTCGGTGTCGCGAACAACCTGACGGGTGTCGGCAACCAGCCGTTGCCGGTCGCGGTCACGCTGAAGACGGGGCCGCAGTTGCAGGTGATCGGGCCGGCCACGCAGAACGTCGCGCTCGCGCCGCAGCACGAGGGTGTCGCGATGTTCCGCGTGAAGGCGACCGACACGCTCGGCTCGGGTTCGCTGTCGTTCGGCGCGCGTTATGGCGCGAAGGGCGCGCAGCAGCGCGTCGACGTATCGGTGCGGCCGGCCGCCGCGTTCCGCACGCAGCTCGACATCGCGCGGCTCGATCCGGGCAAGAAGGCGAGCGTGCCGAACCTGCGGTCGATGTATGACGCGTATGCGTCACGCGATGCGAGCATCTCGACCGCGCCGCTCGTGCTGTCCGAAGGGTTGTCGTCGTATCTCGTCAACTTCGAGCACACCTGCAGCGAGCAGCTGGTGAGTGCGGCCGTGCCGCGCGTGTTCGCGGCGAAGTGGCTGTCGGTGCGGGCGCTGACGAGCGCGATGCATGCGACCGACGCCGGTGCCGACGCGACGAACGCGGCGGCGATCACGCAGTTCCTCGGGGTGCTGCGCAGCCGGCAGAACGCGCAGGGCGGGTTCGGGCTGTGGAGCGCGACGCCGGACGCCGATCCGTTCGTGTCCGCGTACGCGATGCACGTGCTGCTCGACGCGCGCGAGCGCGGCATCGCGGTGCCGAAGGACATGCTCGACGCGGGCAACTCGTATCTGCAGAAGCTCGCGGCGAACGATTCGCTCGGCTCGCTCGACCTGCTGCGGCAGCGCGCGTACGCGGTGTATCTGCTGACGCGCCAGGGCAACGTGACGACCAACAGCCTCGCGGCCGTGCAGAAGCGGCTGCAGGATGCGTATCCGAACGACTGGAAGAACGACCTTGCAGCCGCGTGGCTTGCCGCGTCGTACCAGCTGCTGAAGCAGGACAAGGAGGCCGCGACGCTGATCGCGGGCCCGCAGGCGCTGCTCGAGCGCAAGCGTGCATCCGACGGCGGCTACGTGACCGGCTACTACCTCGATCCGCTGACGCGCGACGCGAGCGTGCTGTACCTGATCGCGAAGCACTTCCCCGAGCGCGTGCGCAAGCTGTCGCCGCGCGCGATGGACAACCTCGCCGCGCCGCTCGTCGACAATCGCTACAACACGCTGTCGTCGGCGATGACGATCCTCGCGCTCGATGCGTATGCGGCGTCGAGCGCGGGCCAGCTCGACCAGCTTGCGATCGACGAGGTGCGCGCGGGTGCCGCGCCGAAGGACGTGTCGTCGATCCAGGCGAACCTCGTGCGCTCGGGCACGTGGTCGGCCGGTGCATCGCGCGTCGACTTCGTGAACGGCAGCTCGCTGCCCGCGTGGTGGGTCACGAGCCAGTCGGGCTACGACCGCGGCACGTCGACGAAGGCGATCAAGAACGGGCTGGAGATCGTGCGCGACTATACAGGCACGGACGGCAAGCCACTCGACAAGATCACGGTCGGCCAGGAGATCGACGTGCACCTGAAGATCCGTGCGACCGGTTCGGCGAGCGTCGGCAACCTCGCGATCGTCGACCTGTTGCCGGGCGGCTTCGATCCGGTCATCGCGCCGCCGCCCGTCACCGACACGCAGGAGGGTGACAGCAACGGCGACGGTGGCGCGTCGGCGCCGGTGGCCGATGCACCGTGGCGTTCGCCGATCGGCGTGAAGGGTTCCACGTGGCAGCCGCAATTCGCGGACGTGCGCGAGGATCGCGTGGTGATCTACGGCACCGCTACGACCGACGTGCGCGAGTTCGTCTACCGGATCAAGGCGAGCAATGCGGGCCGCTTCATCGCGCCGCCGGCTTACGGCGAGTCGATGTACGACCGCCGCATGCAGGCCCAGGCGCCCGGCGGCACGACGCTGACGGTGGAGCGCGCGCGATGACGATGAAGCTGCAACGTCGTTGCCGACCGCGCCGGGTGCGGGGAGCGCCCGCGCGTGGCTGACGACGTTTCGGTGCGCCGGCGCGTGCTGCACGGCGCCGGCCGCTGGTTACATCGCTGGCAGAACTGGATCGCCGGTGTGCTGCTCGTGTTTGTCGCGCTGGCTGCGTGCCGGTTGTGGCCGCATCCGCCGCTGCGCGACTGGAAGCCGTCGTCGGTTGCGGTAACCGACGCACAGGGCCGCTTGCTGCGGCTCACGCTCGCGAAGGACGATCGCTACCGGTTGTGGGTGCCGCTCGACCGGATGTCGCCGCAGCTCGTCGAAGCCGTGATGCTGCACGAGGACCGCTGGTTCTGGTGGCATCCCGGCTTCAACCCGTACGGGCTCGCACGCGGCGCGTGGATCACGTACGTGCGCGGCGGCAATCCGCAGGGCGGCTCGACGCTGACGATGCAGCTCGCACGCTCGCTGTGGCGGCTGAACACGCGCACGCCAGCCGGCAAGCTCGAGCAGGTGGCGCGCGCGGTGCAGCTCGAACTGTTCTATTCGAAGCGGCAGATCCTCGAAGCGTATCTGAACGATGCGCCGTACGGCCGCAACGTCGAAGGCGCGGGCACCGCGAGCGTCGTCTATTTCGACCGGATGCCCGATGCGCTGACGCTGCCCGAGGCGCTCGCGCTCGCGGTGATTCCGCAGGACCCGGCGCGACGCGTGCGCGGCGGGCAGGATGAAATCAATCGCGCGCTGGCCGCGTCGCGCAACCGGTTGTACGCGCGCTGGCTGACGAAGCATCCGCGCGATGCATCGTTCAGGCCGCTGTTCGCGTTGCCGCTTGCGATGCGGCCGCTGTCCGCGCTGCCGTTCGATGCGCCGCATGCGGTCGACCAGGCACTCGCTGCACGCAGTGCGTGGCGTATGACCTCGAGTGCGACGGCGAACGACAGCGACGCCGACGCGCGGCTCGTGACGACGCTCGATCTCGACCTGCAGCACATGCTAGAACGGCAGGTCGCTCGTTATGTCGCGCGCAACGATACGCGCGGCGTGCGCAACGCGGCGGCGATCCTCGTCGATACGCGCGACATGGGCGTGAAGGCGCTCGTCGGCTCCGCGAATTTTTTCGACCGCACGATCGACGGGCAGGTGAACGGCACGCTTGCGCGGCGCTCGCCGGGATCGACGCTCAAGCCGTTCATCTATGCGCTCGGTTTCGACCAGGGCGTGCTGCATCCGCAGACCGTGCTGCGCGACGTGCCGACCGCGTTCGGTCCGTATGCGCCGGAGAATTTCGACGGCCATTTCCTCGGGCCGATCACCGCGACCGATGCGCTGAACCGCAGCCGCAATGTGCCGGCCGTGTGGGTCGCGTCGCAGCTCAAGTCGCCTGACTTGTACCGGTTCCTTCAGGAGGCCGGCGTGCGCCGGCTCGCAAGCGCGCAGCACTACGGGCTTGCGCTGGTGCTCGGCGGCGGCGAAGTGACGATGCAGGATCTCGCGGCGCTCTACGCGATGCTCGCGAATCGCGGCGAGTTCCGGCCGCTGCGGCTGCGCGCGGACGAGCCGGCGCTGCCTGGCAAGCGCCTGTTGAGCGCTGAGGCGAGCTACATGACGATGGACATGCTGCGCCAGCATCTGCGCCCCGACGAGACGAGCGGCGCGCAGCCGTCGAGCGTGCCGGTCTACTGGAAGACCGGCACGTCATGGTCGTTCCGCGATGCGTGGACGGCCGGCGTGTTCGGCCCGTATGTGCTGGTCGTGTGGGTCGGCAACTTCGACAACTCGACCAACACGGCGTTCGTCGGCGTCGATGCGGCCGCACCGCTGTTCTTTCAAGTCGTCGATGCGCTGAATGCCGAGCGCACGCTCGTCGAGCCGCCTCGTGCGGTGCCGCCGAAGCTGAAGCGCGTGCGGATCTGCCTCGCGAGCGGCGACTTGCCGAACGAGTGGTGCCCGCAGCAGGGTTGGACGTGGTTCATTCCGGGCACGTCGCCGATTCGTGTCAGCACCGTGCATCGGCCGGTCGTGATCGACGATGCGACGGGGAAGGCCGCGTGCCCGCCGTACGACGGCAAGCGCACGCATACGGAGATTTTCGAATTCTGGCCGTCGGATTTGCAGCAGGTGTTCGTGCAGGCCGGCATTCCGCGCAGGCGGCCGCCGCAGAACGCGGATTGTCGCGACGCGGGGCAGGTCGAGGGCGATCCGCCGCGCATCACGTCGCCGCTGCGCGGGAGTACGTATGCGATGCGCGTGAAGAATGCGGACGAGACGCGCATCGCATTCAACGCGACGGCCGATGCGAGCGCGCATGCGCTGTACTGGTTCGTCAACGATGCGTTCGTCGGGCGCGGTGTGCCGGGCGATGCGCTGTTCTGGCAGCCGCGGACGGCCGGCAGTTATACGGTGCGGGTGGTCGACGATCACGGGCGGAGTGATCAGCGGCCGCTGGCGGTGGGGCTGGAGCAGTAGGAGCCGCCCGCCCGCACCGATTCAGACGCTGTAGCCGATCCGCAGGACTCCCCACGGCCGTCCGCCGACGACGATCGGCGCGGAAACGTCCTTCATCAGCGCGAACTGGCCGTTGCCCATGTCGCGCCGATAGGTCTGCAACAGGAACGGCTTGGTATGCGACACGGAGGTGCGCGCCGTCCGGTCCGTGTAGATCCGGCGGTTCCGGCAGTTCGCCGCGTTCCAGGCGGCGTCCGCGCGCTGCGGCAGCGAGAACTTGCGGTTGTGGGTCGGCAGGTAGCACTGCCGGTCGAAGCTCGCGCAATAGACGATGCGCGCGTCGATCTCGAGCACCGGCTCCTGGAGGGCCGGCAGCACGCGATCGGTGAACGCCGTGAAGCGCGTCATGAACTGCTGCGGGTCGGTGCCGGGAATCGGCTCGTAGTGCGCGTCGAAGAGCGCGTCGAGCGCAATGTCGCCGCGGCTGACCGCCGCCTCGAAAAGCTTGCTGATCGCGGCGGCGGTGTTCCGTGCGGTTTCGATCAGGCGCGTATCGGGCGACTCGATGCCGGTCGCGGCCGTGAGTTCGATGAGTGTCTCGGAGACGGAGAGCAGATTGCCGAGCCGGTCCTTGGCCTGTGAGAAGTTGTCGCTCGAGTTCTCGACGCCGGACGCCATCTCGCCCACCTGCTCGTCGAGGCGGTGGCACTGCGTCTCGATCTCGTCCGTCAGCGACGCGATCTGTTCGGCTTCGCCGGCGAGCTCGGTGATCGCATGCCCGGTCGCGTGCACGACTTCGCCGATTGCACGCGTGCCTTCGCGCACGCGGTGCGCACGTGCGGCGTTGTCGGTGCCCTCGGCGATCAGGTGTTCGGTCTGCTCGGCGAGCCGCGCGAGGGTCGTCTCGATCTGGGCCGTCGCCTGTCCGGTCTTCGCGGACAGGTTCTTCACCTCGGCGGCGACGACGGCGAAGCTGCGGCCCGCGTCGCCTGCGCGCGCAGCCTCGATCGCGGCATTCAGCGCGAGCAGGTGCGTCTGGCGCGCGATGACGGAGATATCCTCGGAGACGGCCCGCACATGATCGAGCGCGTCGCGCAGCGCCCCCATCTGGTCGCTGATCGTGGTGACGCCCTCGACGAGGCCGTGAATGTCCGCGAGCGAGGCCTCGATCGTCTGCTGCGACTGCCGGACCGCGTTCGACGCATTGGCGCTGACGTCGCGCACCTGCTGCGCCGCCTCGGCGATCCGGTGGTTGCCGCGCAGCGTGACGGCGGCCGATTCGCGCAGCGTGTGGCAAACCTCCGCCTGACGGGCGACGCGGGCGGCCACTTCCTCGACATGGCCCGACACGTCGCAGATCTCGATGCCGAGCCTGCCGGCCTGCTCGGCGATGTCGCCGACGACCGCCCGCGACGAACGGCGGCCGCGGCCGATTCCGAAGAAGTTCACGTTGCTGGGTCTCCTTGAGGGCTTGCGCGCCGGGTCCCGGACGGATGTTGGGCGTGCGCTCCTGACTTGACGGCAGCACGGCCGCGGACTTGAGGCCGGGTAAACATCGATGCCCGATTGCCCGGGCGACGCCGGGCGCGGCACGTCGTCATCCGCGTTCGAAGCGGCCGTGTCCGGAGCGGGGGCGGGGACAGGCGCACGCCCGCCGCCCGTCCGCGCGCGCTGCGTCAGAACACGTGGTGGATGCCGGCGTTGACGCCGACCGTCGTGCCCGGCAACCCGTACAACGCGCCGCCCGTGATACCGAGGCCCGTATTCATCGCGCCGTGGTTGTTGACGACGCCGACCTGCGCATACAGACCCGTTCGCTTCGACAGGCTGTAGTCGGCGCCGATCGCGGCAAGCAGCGAGTGATTGTGCGAATCGTTGCGGTCGGTCGTGTACCACGCGCCGGTGTTCAGGTCGAGGGCCGGCGTGACGCGATAGTCGAGACCGGCGCTGTACACGTTGTTGCTGAACGATCCGGCGACCTTGTAGCTCGTGAACGACGCCTTGCCCGTTACGGGCCCGAACGTGTAGGCGGTACCGATCGTGCGGCCGACGAATGCGACCGTGCTCGGAACCGGCGTGGGGGACGTGCCGCCGTTCCCGTCGTACAGCGCCGCGTTGAGCATGAAGCCGCCGTTCGTATAGGTGAGGCTGCCGGAATACTGACGTCCCGCCTGGAAGTCGCCGGCTTTCCCGCCGAATCCGAACATCGCGCTGGCCGTCAGTCCGGCGATCGTCGGGCTCGTATATGAAATCGCGTTCGGGTTGAAGAGACCCGTGACGAGCACATTGTCGACGTACGGAATCAGTGCGGCGCCGAAGTGCGAGATATTGCGCGGATCCGAGCCGAGTATCGCGAGCACGAACGGCGAGAACTGCAGGCCGACCTTCGTCTCGCCGAACCCGCCGTCGATGCCGACCCACGCCTGGCGGCCGAAGAAGTTGCCGTTCGAATGGCCGAACGCGCCGTCCGTGATGTTGAAGCCGCTTTCCAGCTTGAATCTCGCATGCAGCCCGCCGCCCAGATCTTCGGTACCCGTCATGCCGAAGTTGGTCGGCGTCATGCCGGTGTCGGTCAGCGCGAACTGGCGTCCGGCGTTGCCACCGGTTGCCGAGTCGAGCGATCGGCTCGTGTAAAGCAAGGCCGCGTCGAGGTCGCCGTACAGCGTGATGCTGCTCTGGGCGAAGCTGCTCGTGCTTGCCGCCGCGCCCAGCAGCGCCGCGCAAATCATCCGTGTCCTTCCGTTCATCGTCTGTCTCCGTTTTGTTGAGTGTTGTAATACGTATAACTAATTAAAAGGGCGGCGATGGAATCGATGCGAGCCGCCCGCATGTCGTGCTGTCGGGAACGCACGGCAATGCTTTTCGCGGGCCGGATACGGCCGCGCTCCGGCGCCGCGGCGAAGCGGAACGCCCGCCGCGGCGGGCGGCGTCACATCGAGCGGTTCAACTGCTCGAGGATGGCCGGGTTCTCGAGCGTGGACGTGTCCTGCGTGATCGCTTCGCCCTTCGCGAGCGAACGCAGCAGGCGCCGCATGATCTTGCCCGAGCGCGTCTTCGGCAGGTTGTCGCCGAAGCGGATGTCCTTCGGCTTCGCGATCGGCCCGATCTGCTTGCCGACCCAGTCACGCAGCGTCTTCGCCAGCGCCG
>NZ_JAAGPH010000347.1:0-1159 GCF_017104705.1 Burkholderia sp. Se-20373
TGGCGCGCCATGCGACGCGCGTGCTGCGCGATGCGTGGCGGATGGCCAGCTTCAGTTCGCTGACCGCGTCGATGGCGCGCGAGGAGGCGGGCGTCGCGGCCGTGCCCGACGACGAGCTGCGGCCCGATCACGATGCGCTTGCCGCGGTGGCGCCGGATGGCGAATGGCTCTTGGCCGAGGCGGTTGCGCCCGAGCCGCCGGACGACGATATCCTCGTGTTCCCGCGCGGCGCGGCGGCCGGCGAATGTCTGCACCGCCTGTTCGAGCTCAGCCGCTTCACCGAGCCCGAGTCGTGGCCCAGGGCCGCGCTCGGCGCGCTGCACGACCGGCCGGTCGAGGCCGTGCCGGAGCTGGCCGCACGCCTGCCGGCCATGATGGTGCAGCTGGTCGACGATGTCGTGCGCACCGAGCTCGTGCCGGGCATGCGGCTCGCGGATCTCGATCCCGCGAAGCGGCTCGACGAAATGGGTTTCCTGTTCCCGGCGCCCGCGCTCGACCTGATGGCGCTGCGCCGGCTGCTGGTCGCGCACGGCTATCCGGACGTTGCACTGGAGGCGGGCATGCTCGCCGGTTTCATCAAGGGTTTCATCGACATGATCGTCGAACACGACGGCCGCTTCTGGATCGTCGACTGGAAGTCGAACCATCTCGGCACGACGCCGGACGCCTATGGTCCGCGCGCGCTCGACGTCGCGATGGCCGATCACGCGTATCACCTGCAGGCGCTGCTCTATACGGTCGCACTGCACCGCTACCTGCGCGGTCGGCTGCCCGACTATGACTACGACACGCATATCGCGGGCTACCTGTATCTGTTCGTGCGCGGTGTACGGCCCGACTGGCGCAGCGGCGGCGAACCGGCCGGCGTGCATGCGCGGCGGCCCGAGCGCGCGCTCGTCGACGCACTCGACCGGATGATGGAAGGGGGCCGCGCATGAACGTGCAGGACGACACGCTCGAATTTACCGGCGGCCTCGTCGCGCGGCTGCCCGAACCCGCCGATTTCGGCATCGCGCTCGCGGAAGGGTTTGCGCGCCGCATCGGCGATCTGGCTCGTCGCCCCGGTGCGCCGGCCGCGGCCCGGGCGGAAGAGCGTGGTGTAGGGAAAGGGTGGTTTCATTGGGGTAGGCTCGGGTAGTTGGTCGCAGTATATAGACAA
>NZ_JAAGPH010000348.1:0-1205 GCF_017104705.1 Burkholderia sp. Se-20373
GGAATCACTGATTAATAGGCTATCCCGCGAGGTTGTCGGCGGTGGCGGTTCGGAATTTCCGGATGCCGAAGTGACGTGCCGCCCATTCGAGTGAGTTTGCCCCGAGTATGTGCATCATTTTTCACACACATGACGGACTACTCCCATGAACCGACCGCAACCGGTTTCGCGCGATCACCAAGTTTGCCAAAGCGAACAGACTGAACAGTTGCGCCGTGTTCTTGATGAGCCCTTTGTAGCGCACCTTGCGATGACGGAACAGATTCTTGACGACATGAAACGGATGCTCGACCCGAGCGCGGATTTGCGCCTTGGTTCGCTCGACCGCGACTACCAGATCCTTCAGCGGACCGTCCTGCATCGCCTTGATCTTTCCGCGCTTGGCCGCCACGCGCCACTTCACCAACTTGCCCTTCATTTCGTCGCGCTTGTCCACGCCGATGTAGCCCGCGTCGCCGAACGCTTCCTCTTCATGCCCGTGCAGCAACGCATGGGCTTGCGAAACATCCGCCACGTTGGCGGACGTGCCGACCACGCTGTGAACCAGTCCCGACTCGGCATCGACGCCGATGTGCGCCTTCATGCCGAAGTGCCACTCGTTACCCTTCTTCGTTTGATGCATCTCCGGATCGCGACTCTTCTCGGCGTTCTTGGTCGACGACGGCGCTTCGATGATCGTCGCGTCGACCAGCGTGCCTTCCTTCATCATCAACCCGCGCTCGCACAGCGACATGCCGATCTCGTCGAACAGCTTGCGCGTCAGGTCATGTTCGACCAGCAGGCGCCGGAACTTCAACAGCGTGGTCGCGTCCGGCACGTCCTCAACCGCCAGATCGATACCGGCAAAGGCACGCATCGCGATGCTGTCATACAGCGCGTCTTCCAGACCTTCGTCCGACAGACCGTACCACTGCTGCAGAAAGTAGATTCGAAGCATCCGCTCCAGACCAATCGGCGGACGGCCCCGCTCGCCCTTCGGGTAGTACGGCTCGATCGTCGAGAGCAAACGCGGCCACGGTACGACCTTCTCCATCTCGTCCAGGAAGCGCTGACGCTTGGTCACTCGCTTCTTGCTCGCACTTTCCGCTTCTGCAAAGCTGATCTGCCGCTTCATCACTATGGGTCCGTTCCGTGAGCTTCCTTTTACAACGTCCTCGGCTACGTCAGCGATGACGGCCGAGCCTGATTAATCAGTGTTTCCCTAG
>NZ_JAAGPH010000349.1:0-1149 GCF_017104705.1 Burkholderia sp. Se-20373
CGGCGTCTTCCGCGCACGCTACGCTGCCGATGCTGCTGCACGCGGCGCTCAACACCGCGCTGTTTCGCGCGACGGGCGCGGCCGACCAGCCGGTCGGCGTGCTCGCGTCGACGCGCGAGCTGACGGGCGATGCGGCCCGCGACGCGCTCGGCCTCTTCATCAATTCGGTCGTCGTACGCACGCGGCTCGACCCGGCCGCACGTCGCTCGGACGTGCTCGCCCAAGTGCGCGATACGGCGCTTGCGGCCTATGCGCACGCCGACGTGCCGTTCACGGAGGTCGTCGCGGCGCTGCGCGCGCCGCGTGCCGCGCAGGCCAATCCGCTGTTCCAGGTGATGTTCAACTACCTGCGCCCGACCGGTGCGGCGGCGCGCGACTGGGCCGGCCTGGCGCTGGCCGGATTCGACGACGTGCGCCACCGCGTCGTGTTCACGCTGGAGCTGGACGTCGTCGAGCATCCGGACGGCCGCGTGAGCGCCGCGTTCTCGTACGCGGACGAACTGCTCGATCGCCGCTTCGTCGATGGGCTCGTCGAGCTCTACCACGACGAAGTCGCGCGTTTCGCCGGCGCGTCGGAAGCGGTGCTCGGTGCGCCCGACAAGCGCGCCGTCGAGCAGGCGTCGCCGCGCGCGCAGACCGAAAGCAACGCACGCGCCGCAACGCCGTCCCGCACACCGCATGCGGCGGCGGTGCTCGCGGCGCTGTGGTCCGACACGTTCGCGACGGCCGCGCCCGAACCTGACGCCGACCTGTTCGAAGCCGGCGCGACGTCGTTCGACGTGGTGCGCTTCGTCGACGCGGTCGGCCGCGCCGGCCACGCGCTGACGGTGGCCGACGTGTTCGCGTCGCCGACGCTCGCGGCACTCGGCGCGCGGCTCGATGCGCACACGGAAACGGGCCAGGAGGCGCGCCATGCTGGCTGAAGTGCGTCCGGACGGATTCACGATGCTCGATACCTACCGCCTCGCGTTCGCGGACGGCCTGTTCGCGGTGCGCGACGGCGCGGAGATCCGCGTCGCGCAGGGCGACGGCATCGGCGCGCAGTTGCTGCGCGCCCAACTCGGCGACGACGGCGCGCTGCGCCTCGTTGCCTACAACCATCGCGCGGCGCCGGCCGACCAGCGGCGTGCGCTGCTGGCCGCACTGGCC
>NZ_JAAGPH010000350.1:0-1153 GCF_017104705.1 Burkholderia sp. Se-20373
CGTACCAGCGTCACGTTCTCGATGGCGTCGTAATGGAACGCGCCGACCTTCGGCAGCGGGTACGCATGCGTGCGGCCGTCCGCCGCGTGATAACGAAGGCTTTCCGGCAGTGCGTCGTTATGCACGATGTCGAACCGCGTCATGTATGGCGTGATCCAGCGCGCGCCCATCGGCCCGTCATCGTAGGCCGCGAGATCCGATCGATACTGGCGGCTCCAGGTGAACGGGAACGGCCCCGGCAAGGTGAAGTCGTCGTGATCGATACGCTCGGCTCCGCGTGCGAAGCTGATACTGCCCTTCGTTCCCCGGCACTCCTTGCAGCCGCCATCCTGTCTGGCTCCCGCCTGCACGGGAATACCGTCGACGGCGCCCTGGCCATGGTTTTGCGAGGCCTGACCGCTCCTGTTTTCAGGGACGTTGGCGCCCTGGCCCTTGCGGGCATGCTTCTTTCGATAAGCCTGAACCACCGCCAGCAGCAAGGTCAGCAGCTTGGCGATTGCACCGACGCGTGGATCGGCGAGGCTGGCCAGCGCCCCCTTGCACATCCCGGCGAGTTCTCGAATTGTCCGGTCGACGTCAGCGGCCATCTGCTCCCGCTGTTGTCTCGTGGTGGTGACGTTCACCACCTCGTTGGAGACCGTTTCAACACTCGCCTTGATCGCGTGATACAACGACCAAAGCCCCTTCTTGAGGCTGGCCTCCGGGTCACGGACAAAAATCTCGGCCGCCTGAGTCGCCTCCTTGGCCGCCAACGCCGCATTGCCCTCTGCGTTCAACTGACCCAACGCCGCCTTCTTCATGCCCTGGGCCATGTCCAGCAGCATTTTTTCCAGCAACTCGCCCGCGTCCTTGAGCATCGCGTCCAGTCGAACCTGCGCCTCCTGCACGAACTTTTCCAGGTCCCCGACGATGGTCGCATTCAGATGCGACGCCAGCAGCCCGACCAGCACGTCGTTGGCCTGGACCTTCACCGCACCCTTTGCCGCCGCTTTCAACTGGACCGCCAGCTCACGGCGCGCCTCTGCCAGCATCGGCCTGAGGCTCATGCGAGCCGCTGCCAGCGTCGGCGGTACAGGAATGACGCCGATCAGGTCGATACCGATGCTCACCCAGTCCATCGCATCGGCATTCGGCTTGCCGTACAACGCCTTCA
>NZ_JAAGPH010000351.1:0-1150 GCF_017104705.1 Burkholderia sp. Se-20373
TGAAGCAGGCATCGACGCCGAAGCAGGCATCGCCGTTGCACGCCTGAAGCGTCGCGAGGGTGGCGACGCAAAGGGCGCCCAGCGCGGGGCGGATGAAACGGCCGGGGTGAATGTTCATGGTCGCGGGTGGGTGAACCGACGATCATACGCCGCGGCGCGCCGGCGTGCAGCGCGCGCGGGTGTTAGCAGCAGACTCGCGCGGCTGCTTGCTTGCGCGGGGATGCGGGATCGCTACACTGAAATCGTAAGGGTCTGATGATCGTGTGACGGCAAGCGGCAGCGAGGTTGGTATGACGACGGCGATGGTGAAACAGGAACTGGCGGTGGCATCCTTCAGCACGGTATACGACCTCGAGCAGGTCGAGACGGCGCTGAGCGACTTGAACGAAAGCGCGAGCGACGCATTGCGCGCCACCTACGAGAGGATGCTCAAGACGGGCAATCTGCGCTTCTGCGTGAAGCCGAACCGGATGCCGTCGTTCGACGCGCTCGGCGAGGCATTGCCCAATTTCGCCGAGCCGCTCGAAGACGTGCGCAAGCAGGTCGCGCTGTGCCTCGAAACGGATGATCGGCTCGAACTGATGCCGATCCTGCTGCTCGGGCCCCCGGGCATCGGCAAGACGCACTTCGCGAAGGCGCTCGCGCAACTGCTCGGCACCGCGTACCACTACGTGCCGATGAGTTCGCTGACGGCCGGCTGGATCCTGTCGGGTGCGTCGTCGCAATGGAAGAACGCGAAGCCCGGCAAGGTGTTCGATGCGCTCGTGAACGGCAGCTACGCGAACCCGGTCATCGCGGTCGACGAGATCGACAAGGCCGGCAGCGATGCGCAATACGATCCGCTTGGCGCGCTGTATGCGTTGCTCGAGCACGACACCGCGCGCGCATTCATCGACGAATTCGCGGAAGTGCCGATCGATGCGGGCAACGTGATCTGGATCGCGACCGCGAACGAGGCGCACGCGATTCCGGAGCCGCTGCTCAACCGGATGAACGTGTACGAGATCGCGCCGCCCGATGCGGCCGGCACCGCATCGGGAATCGCCCAGATCGCGCGCACGGGCAGGCTCGTCGCGAGCACAAGCCCGTTACGGTCGAGAATCTTGCCGCGCGTCGCCGGCAAGTCGAGCGTACGCTGGTAGCGGCTTTC
>NZ_JAAGPH010000352.1:0-1087 GCF_017104705.1 Burkholderia sp. Se-20373
TCCGCCGCGGCCAGTCGCGCGGCGGGTTGAGCGGGATCGAGCAACACGGCGAGTGCGCCCGCCTTCAGCGCGCCGAGCAGGCCGACGACGAAGCGCGCCGAGCGTTCGATGCAGACGATGACGGACGCTTCGGCGGCCACGCCGCGTTGGGTCAGCGCGCGGGCGATGCGGTTCGATGCGTCGTCGAGTTCGGCGAACGTGAGCGACGCCGACGCATCGGCGAGCGCGACGCGATGCGGATAGGCGGCCGCCTGCCGCGCGAACGCGGCGACGATGTCCGCATGGTCGACGCGCAGCGCACGGCCGTCGCGCGGCTGGCGCGAAGCGGCCGATGCGTCGCACGGCAGACCGGCCGTCGTCTGGCGCGGATCGCGCGCGGCCGCACCGACGAGCGCCGCGTAGCTGTCGAGCCATGCGCGCGCGGTGTCGGCGTCGATGCAGTCGGTCGCATAGGCCGCGACCAGTTCGATGCCATTTGCGTCGTCGGTGAAATCCACGGCGAAATCGAAGCGTGCGGCGAGGTCGGGCCCCGGCGTGGCAACGGCCGTTGCGCCCGGCAGCACGCTGTCGTGCCGCGCGTCGAACTGCTGCGCGAATTTAACGCGCAGCCATTCGTCGCCGCGCTTGACCGGCGGCTTCACCGCATCGACGACGCGCTCGAACGGCACGTCCTGATGCGCGACCGCGTCGAGCGCCGCCGTGCGCGTCGCATCGACGAGCGTGCGGAACGGCAGCGTCGGCGCCACGTGCACACGCAGCGCGACCGTATTCAGGAACAGGCCCAGCAGCGCGCGCGTTTCCGGGCGCTGGCGATGCGCGACCGGCACCGCGACGACGACGTCCGTTGCGCCGGTCAGGCGCGACAGCCATGCGTCGAGCCCGGCCAGCAGCACCGTGAAGACCGTTGCCTGCGCGTCGCGCGCGAGTTGCCGCACGTCGGCCGCGACCGCGTCGGGCAGCCGCACCGACACGCGCGCGCCTTGCAGCGTGCGGGTGGCACCCGGCTGGCGATCGACCAGGTCGGAAGAACGTCGCGGAGGGAAAGAGTCGTTGCGCAGGTGTAGCTACTGGTTCTGCCCGATTCTGT
>NZ_JAAGPH010000353.1:0-1122 GCF_017104705.1 Burkholderia sp. Se-20373
GGCTGACGCGCCGCGACGCGTACGCGGGCGAGCGCCGCAAGCGGCTGCCGTTGCCGGGCTATCCGTTCGAGCGCACGCGCCACTGGCTGCCGGCCCGGCAGGGCGGCCCCATCGAGCGCACGCAGCCGCAGGCGCCGGCCGTTGCACCGGTTGCCGCACCGGTTGCGGTCGACATCCCGCGCGCCGCAGCGGTCGAAACCGACGACGTGCGGCATGCGCTGACGCGTATCTGGACGGAATGTCTCGGCCATGAGCGGATCACGCCGACCGACGATTTCTTCGCGCTGGGCGGCGATTCGCTGCTGGCCGGGCGCGTGCTCGTGCGGATTCACGAGCGGCTGAATGCGGAGCTGACGCTCGAGGCGTTCTTCAGTGCGCCGACGATCGACGGGCTGGCCTGCGCGATTCGCATGCAGGCCGAACCCGCGCAGCCCGCCGAGCGGGCGGCAACGACGCCGGATGGCCTGCCGGCCGCCGGGCCGCGCCGCGCGCCGATGTCGTTCCAGCAGCGCCGGCTGTGGACGCTCGAACGGCTCGGCATGGGCGGTTCGGTCTTCCACCTGCCGCAATGCCTGCATCTGCACGGCGACGTCGACCGCGCCGCGCTGCACGCGGCGCTCGGCGGGCTGGTCGCGCGCCATCCGGTGTTGCGCACGTCGTTTCACGAGGGGCCGGACGGCGGCGGCGAGCAGCACGTGCATGCCGACGCGGCGGTCGCGCTGTCGATCCATGCGTACACCGGCGACACGGACGGCACGGACGATGCGCTGCGCGCGTTCGTCGCGCAGCATCGCGACGCGCTGCGGGCGGAGCCGTTCGATCTCGCGCGGCCGCCGCTGTTCCGTGCGCGGCTGCTCGAACTCGGGCCGCGCCGCGCGTGCCTGTTGATGTCGTTCCATCACATCGTCGTCGATGGCTGGTCGTTCCGGCTGATCGCGCAGGATCTCGCGTCGCTGTACGGCGCGGCCAGCCAGGGGCGCGCGCCGGACGCCGCGCCGCCCGCGTGGGACTACGCGGACTACAGCGAGGAGCAGGCGGCACGGTTTGCCGCCGGGCACGACGCGGCGCGCGAGGCGTTCTGGGCGCACCTGGATGGCGCGCCGGTGCTCGACCTCGGCGGCG
>NZ_JAAGPH010000354.1:0-1079 GCF_017104705.1 Burkholderia sp. Se-20373
CCGCCGCGCGGGTCGGGCCGACGACGCGGTGCGGCTCGGCGAGCTCGTCGCCGGATCGTCCTCGCGCCGCTCGCGGCCGTCGAACGCACTGCGTGCCGACGCGAGCGCCTTGCCGGCTGCGTCGTACTCGCCGAGCAGCGCATCCGCGAGTGCGATGCCGTACCAGTTCGCCGCGACGTTCGGCGCGGTGCGATCGTCGATCTCGAACTGCATCCGCCGCGCCTCGGCCGCGATGTCGGTCGGCGCCCGGTTCTGCAGGACGCGCAGCCGCGCACGCACGAACCCGTATTCGGGCGACTGGCGCGGCTGCCGGTACGGCGCGCGGCGCGCGCGATCCTCCATGTCGGCGATCCGCTCGCCGGTCAGCGGGTGCGTGCGCGCGTAGGCCGGCACGCCCGCATCGCCCATCGACGCGCGGTCGAGCCGCTCGAAGAAGCCCGGCATCCCGTACGGGTCATAGCCCGCGCCCGCGAGCAGCTGGAAGCCGACGCGATCGGCCTCGCGCTCGGCCGAACGCGAGAAGCGCAGCTGGTTGTCCACCGCATACGCCTGCCCGCCCACCGCGATCGCACTGCCGAGGTCGCCGCTTCTCGCGAGCACGCCGGCCAGCACGCCGAGCAGCATCGTCGCGAGCGCCGTATAGCCGGTCTTCTCGTTCGCACCGATCATCCGCGCGATGTGCCGCTGCAGCACGTGCCCCATCTCGTGGCCGACCACCGATGCGAGTTCCGATTCCGTCTGTGTCGTGACGACGAGCCCGCTGTTGATCCCGATGAAGCCGCCCGGCATCGAGAATGCGTTGATCTGCGGATCGCGCACCGGGAACAGGTCGAAGTCCGGCGTGTAGCCGCCGATGAAGCGCGCGGCCGCCGCGGCCGCGAGCCGCGCCGCCATCGCGTTCAGGTAGTCGCGCACAAGCCAGTCGTCGAGATAGTCGGGATCGCGCCGCACTTCGCGCATCACACGCTCGCCGAGCCGGCGCTCGGCCTGCGGCGTCAGCGAACCGCCGGAGCCGTCGCCCAGGTCGGGCAGCTCCAGCGCGCGAAGCGGCGCGCGCAGGCTCGCGGCCGGCGCCGACG
>NZ_JAAGPH010000355.1:0-1112 GCF_017104705.1 Burkholderia sp. Se-20373
TGAACTGACCCCACGAAGTTGGACGGTTAAAGGCTAGGCGCCCAAGGACTGAGTTCTGTATTGCACGGGACTCAGTCCTTTCAGTTTGAGCTTGATTCGTTCGTGATTGTAGTAATGGATGTAGCGCTCCAGAGTCTGGCGTAATTGCTCCACGCAAGTGAAGCGCTGCTGCCTGAAGCACTCGGACTTGAGCGTGCCGAAGAAGCTTTCCATCGCGGCGTTGTCAAGGCAATTGCCTTTGCGAGACATGCTCTGCGTCAACTTGCGTCGCGCCAGTTTTCGACGGAACTCCGGCATCCGATAGTGCCAGCCTTGATCCGAATGCAGCAACGGCTTGTCCTTGCGCGGGAGTTTAGCCAGTGCCTTCTTCAGCATACTGTTGACCAACTCGAAGCTCGGCCGCCTGTCCATCTGATAGGCCACGATTTCGCCGTTGTACAAGTCCATCACCGGAGACAGGTACAGCTTCTGGCCGTTGACCTTGAATTCGGTCACATCCGTCACCCACTTCTGATTGGCGCCGGTGGCCTCGAACTGGCGTTGCAGCAGGTTCGGTGCAGCCGTGCCGATCTCGCCTCGCCACGCGCGATATTTCTTCGGACGCACCCAGGACTTCAGTTGCAATTGCTGCATGAGCCGTTGCACCGTCTTATGGTTGACGAGATGGCCCGCCTGCCGAATCGCAGCCGTGACGCGTCGATAGCCGTAGCGGCCCTTGTGGTGCTCAAACACCGTCCGGATCTGCGCTTTCAGATCGGCGTGACGATCGTCGGCATCCAAGATCCGGAGTTGGTAATAGAACGTGCTGCGTGCCAAGCCGGCCGCCTTCAGAAGTGCCGCCACCGGATGGCGCTGCCCAAGCTCACGCACTATTTGCGCTTTTTCTTTTGCGCTGCCTGCTTCTTCGCTTGCAGCAGCGCATCGAGCTTTTTTAGGTACGCCACCTCCGCGCGCAGATACTCGTTCTCCTTGAGCAATTCCTCGCGCGAGCGTTCATCCGGCGAACCGGCTTCAGTGGGTTTGGGCGGAAGTGAAGTGGCCATCTTTCGGGGGCGCCCTCGTCGACGAGGGGACAGTGCATCGAAACCGCCCTCATGATACAGGCGCGCCCA
>NZ_JAAGPH010000356.1:0-1109 GCF_017104705.1 Burkholderia sp. Se-20373
GAGCACGCGACGGCCAGGGCCGTGCGTGAATGGGCCGACGACGGCAGCTACGATACGACGCTGGAGTGGGACCCGAACATTCGCTTGACCTACGTCACCGACGCGCTCGGCCACGAGACCTGGTACTACTACGACATTCTGGGCTACACGTACCGCATCCGGCATGCGGACGGACGTTCGGAATGGCTGTTCCGGGACGACGCGAAGAACATCGTGCGTCACATTCATCCCGACGGCAGCGTCGAGACCTTTACCTACGACGAGCGCAGCAACCTGGTGTCGCATACCCGGGCCGACGGCTCCACGGTGTATTTCGCGTACGACGCCCGCGACAACGTGCGCAAGATTCGCGATGGCGAAGGCGGCGTGTGGCTGCGCGACTACAACACCAAGGATCAACTGATCGAGGAAATCGATCCGCTGGGCAACAAGACGGAATACGTCAACAACGCGCTCGGCCAGCCGGTGGAAATCGTCGATGCGAAGGGCGGAAAGAAGCAGCTTGCCTACAGCCCGACCGGCCAGTTGACGTCATATACCGATTGCTCGGGCAAGACGAGCCGATGGCAGTACAACGGACGCGGGCAACTGGAGCGATTCACCGATGCAGCAGGGGGCGTGACGCAGTATCGCTATGCCGAAGGGCAACTGGCCGAAGTGGTTCGTCCCGATGGCGTCGCCGAGCAATTCGAGCGGGATGCGGAAGGGCGGCTGCTGGCTCACGTCGACGGGCTGCTGCGGCGAACCGAATGGCGCTATACGCGCGCGGGCCTGATTGCCACGCGCACGGGTGCAAACGGTGAGACGCTGGGTTATCGATGGGACAAACTTGGCCGTCTGGAGGCGTTGAAGAACGAGAACGGGCGAGAGACGTCGTTTGAGTACGACCCCGTTGGTCGACTGCTGACTGAGACGGGTTTTGATGGCAAGACGAGCTGGTACCGGTACGACCCGGCCTCGGGTGTCCTTCAGAGTGTGCAGAACGGCGACCAGGGACATCGGATCACGACGGTCGAGTTCGATGCGGTTGGCCGGCTGACGTCGCGTCAGACCGGGCAATGGGATTCGGACGCCCGTCAGTGGAAATACGGCGAGCAAGAGCGATTCGC